>WLHM01000028.1 GCA_009702725.1 Actinomycetota bacterium
AGCCAGATAGCGTTTATTGCCTAGCCACACCGCAACCACGATGCCGATTACGATCAAAAGGGCGTACGCCCGGATCGGAATCGGACCAAGCTCCCATACCCCAGCCGGTGGGCTCGGGATAAATGCCGGCACCGAACCACCACCAGCACTTACGAGAGACCCGATCCCTATTTCGCCGCCTCAGCAGCAATAGCTGCCTCAAGGGCAACTGGATCGGACAGGACACCGCCATCGAGCAGAACCCCGTTTAGATACCCAGCCGGGGTACCGGGAACCTCCTCCTTCAGGAAACTGTCATAGCTATTAGCCGCCCAACCGGTGTAAGTGCGACCTGCAACACAACTGTTGAATGTGTCAAGTGCCGGACCGGCGATACCAGCATCTGCGGCAAAAGTCAGTAATTGCTCGTCGCTGTAGCCATCACCTTCGGTCGCGGGCTGATTCTTGTAAACCACATCGTGGTACTCCAAGGCCTTGCCAGCATCAACGGCGCAGCCCCAAGCCGCAACCGCCCGAACTGATGCATCGTTACCTACTCGTAGGTCCAAGAAGGTGGTCGGGCGCCAAATCAGTTTGACTTTGCCTTCGTCAGCAAGCGCGATGATGCCAGCACCGTTTTCCTCTTCCAAAGCCGCACATGATGGGCACTGGAAGTCCTCCCAGATCGTTAGCACCGGGACACCTTCAGCAGCGGGGTTGTATGGCAGGCCGTACTCATTCGGTTCACCGGACGCAATAACCCCTAACGGAAGGGCTGCAGAGGCATCCGCGGGCACCGTGGCTGGAGTCCCCGTGGTGTCGGTGCTCTTTGCAACCACCGCGATTGCGATGATCCCGACGACTACAACTAGCACCGTGGCCGCACCAATTATGCGTATTGTGCGCTCGCGGCGCTTCTCACCGGACTGCGACACCGCTCGTGCTGCCGCTGCCTTGTCACGTCGATTCTTGCCGCCCTCGCTCATCTGCAGTACTCCCTCAGGTCACTAAATTGCATCGTGTGTACACCACTTAAACCCCACGCTACGGGACATCGCCAACTCATCGATGAACCCCCTCGGCCAGTTCGCCGGCAAGGGTGCGAACAGCGGCAACCGCGGCTGACAGATCCGCTGCCTGTCGGATGCAGCGGACAAAAGCCGAGCCCACGATCACCCCGTCCGAATAGGCCGCCACTTCGTGGGCCTGCGCCCCGGTTGACACCCCAAGGCCAACGGCAATGGGTAAGTCGGTGGCCAGCCTCGCTCGCGCGACCAAGGCCTCGGCCCCAGCACCGACCTGGCTTCGCGCCCCGGTTACACCCATCGTTGATGCGGCGTAGACGAACCCTGACGTATTTTTAACTACGGTAACGATTCGATCATCGGTTGATGATGGAGCCACAAGAAAAATCCGGTCAATCTCATTCGCCTTGGTTGCGGCGAGCCATGGGCCGGCCTCTTCTGGGGTTAAGTCAGGAGTAATGACACCGTTGCCGCCGGCCGCTGCTAGTGCGACCGCAAACCGCTCAACACCGTACCGCTCAATTGGGTTCCAGTAGGACATCACCAAGATTGCCGCCCGCTCCCCGTCGAGACGGCTAACAACATCTAGCACGACATCGGTGGTGGTACCCGCGGATAACGCTGCGTCAACGGCGAATTGGATGTCCGCACCATCCATCAATGGATCCGAGTACGGCAGGCCCACTTCAATTGCATCAACCCCGGCATCGATCATTGCGTTCATTAGCTCCACGGACGCATCGGGGGTCGGGAACCCAGCAGGAAGATAGCCAATGAGCGCCGCACGATTGGCCGATTTGGTTTGCGCGAAGACCTCGGATAAGCGCCGGCTCATCGACCCTCAGACATCTCAATACCTTCGGGCGCACCGATACCAAACCACCTAGCTGCGGTCGCAACATCTTTATCGCCGCGGCCGGATAAGTTGAGAAGCAGCACCGCATCCGACCCTAACTCACGGCCCACTCGCATTGCACCTGCTAATGCATGCGCCGTTTCAATCGCCGGAATAATCCCTTCGGTACGGCTTAGTAACGCGAAAGCTTCCATCGCCTCGTCATCATTGATTGGTTCGTATCTAGCCCGCCCGGTGTCATGTAGCCAAGAATGCTCTGGCCCAACACCTGGATAGTCGAGGCCTGCACTTATCGAATGCGATGCGATTGTTTGACCCCACTCATCTTGCATGACGTAGGTGCGAGTGCCGTGCAGCACTCCTGGTGAACCGGCGGCAAAGCGAGCCGCATGGCGACCGGTCTCGACGCCGTCGCCACCAGCTTCATAGCCGCGCAATTGCACTGATGGATCGTCAATGAATCCGCTAAACAACCCCATCGCATTTGACCCACCACCAACACACGCGATTACCGCATCCGGCAGCCGGCCTTCAATCTCTAGGACCTGTTCGCGGGCTTCGCGCCCGACGACCGACTGAAAATAGCGGACGATCTCTGGAAATGGCGCCGGACCGGTGACGGTGCCGAGCACATAGTGGGTTCGCTCGACCGTTGACACCCAGTCTCGCATTGCCTCATTGATGGCGTCCTTGAGCGTGCGGCTTCCAGCCGTAACTGAAAACACCTCGGCACCGAGTAACTGCATTCGAACTACGTTAAGGGCCTGCCGACGGGTGTCTTCCTCGCCCATGAATACCGTACATTCGAGGCCGAGAAGCGCCGCCGCGGTTGCAGTGGCAACCCCATGCTGGCCTGCCCCTGTCTCGGCAATCATCCGAGTCTTGCCCATTCGCTCAGTAAGTAGAGCTTGCCCAATCGCGTTATTGATTTTATGTGAACCGGTGTGGTTCAGGTCTTCACGCTTCAAGTAAACACGGGCTCCCCCGCAATGCGCGGCAAACCGATCCGCTCGAGTCAGTGGACTTGGCCTACCGGTGTACGAGCGCTCTAACTCAGTTAACCGAGCGATGAAATTCGGATCAACTATCGCAGAGCGAAAAGCGCCATCCAATTCATCAAGTGCCGCGGTAAGCGCCTCGGGTACGAAGCGACCTCCGTACGGTCCGTAATGCCCAGAGACGACCGGCGTGCTGAGTGTTGTCAACTCTTACTCACTTCTACTATGCCGAAGTGCGGGATGAGCACCGGCCGTTACTAGTTCGTGCACGGCAGCCCGCGGATCTTTATCCGTGACCAGACTCTCGCCAACAAGAACCGCATCTGCTCCAGCCTCAGCGTAGGCAATTAGATCGCGCGGGTCGCGCACTCCTGACTCAGCGATTCGCACACATGAGTCGGGAATCATTGGGGCCAGCCGGTTAAATACCGAGCGGTCGACCTCAAGGGTCTTCAAATTTCGGGCATTGACGCCAATAATGCAAGCTCCCGCGTCCAGAGCCCGCTGTACCTCAAGCTCATCGTGCACCTCGACCAGAGCGCTCAGGCCTAGGCTCTTTGCTCGCTCCACCAAACTAACCAGTGCCGCTTGGTCAAGGGCCGCAACTATCAATAGCGCCATGTCGGCGCCATAAACTTTGGCCTCCCATAGCTGGTAACTGGAGACGATGAAATCCTTGCGCAGGACCGGGACATCAACTGCAGCTCGGACCGCCGCAAGATCGGCCAAGCTACCACCGAATCTCCGCTCTTCGGTGAGCACGCTGATGCAGTGAGCTCCACCTTCTTCATAGGCCAAGGCCAACAGCGCCGGTTCGACAATCTCAGCAAGTACTCCACGACTGGGGCTCGCTCGCTTGACTTCAGCGATAACGGCGACGTAGTCGCTTTTAAGTACCTTGAAAACATCAATTGCCGGACGAACGCGCTCTGCACGCTCTTTCAAATCATCAAGTGGCAGTAATTCAACCCGCTCCGCGAGGTCTTCGCGAACACCCGCGAGGATGTCGTCTAGCACGGTCACGCCGCAAGGATAACCGCAGGCAAGCATGGCGTCCGTCAGGACCCCGAAGATAGATATGGGACGAAATTTCGGATGATTCCGAAGGCTAAAACAACTCCTAGAATTAAATATGTAATTTTGTTGCGCCGCTGAAATTGAATGCGAGTCACGGCATCGCGATACCCGCGCCAACTACGCACTATCCAGAGCACCCAAAGCACTATCGCCGCCGGAACCAAGGGCAAGATCAACGCATTGTGATCAGTAGCCCCGGCCAGGTCACCGTGAAGTAAATCGTGCATGCCACGCAGGAAGCCGCATCCAGGGCAGTCAATGCCCAAGAATGCTCGGGTTGGGCAAAGCGGGTAGTGACCCGATTCATTTGGGTCAACCGCCCTTAAGTACCCCGATCCGATCAAAACCAATAGGCCGGTACCTATAGGCGCTATCAGCCTGCGCACCAGCGGGCGGGTGTCAACACGCGCGACCTCGACGATGTCTTGCGGTGATTGAGCCACCACATGCGCCGCCTGCTCTATCTTCACTATCTGCTCCACTTCACTTATAAACCTAGCCTAGGAGCGGTAATTGAACACTAAATCGGGCACCGCCTTCGGGAGCTTGGCCAGCAAAGGCTTGGCCGCCGAGGCTAACTGACATGCGCCCAACTAGAGCCAGCCCCAGCCCGGTTCCGACCGGGCGCACCCCGCGATACCTCTCATGCAGCACGCCAGGCTCAAATGCCACTGAAATATCCTCGGGCGTCAAGCCTGGTCCAGAATCGCGGACTTCAAGCACCGCAAAGGGCCCATCGGCGAAAATATTGAGCACGATTATCGATCCCACGGGTGAAACTCGAAGCGCATTCTCCGCGAGGTTGTCTATGACCTGCCGCAACCGAACTGGGTCTACGTGTGCGAACAGTGGATTATTTGGCGTGTCACAGCGAAATTGCACCCGGTCACGTGCGCACCGATCAGCCCAGACTTCACCTGCCTCACGCACCACCTCACAAAGGTCGGTATCAAGTGGCGTCATTTGAAAATTGACCGCACCAATCCGAGCGAGGTCAAGTAGATCAGTCACTAGACGATCAAGGCGAGCTGCCTCAGCGGCCAAGGTGACACCGGTCCTAGTTACTTCACCCGGAGGTATGACTCCGTCAGCAAGTGCTTCGCCGTAACCCTTGACCGCCGTTAGCGGCGTGCGAAGTTCATGCGAGACCGATAGCAAGAACTCCCGCTGCCGACCTTCGGCGACCGCGAGTGCCGTGTTCAGAAGGTTTAACGCCTCAGAGATATCCGCGATCTCACTAGGACCTTCTTCTATCAACAAGACGTCTCGGGCTCCGGCAGCCATTTGATTTGCCGCTTGCCTGGCAGCACGTAGCGGCCTAGTTAACCGGCGAGAGGCCCAATAACCAATTGGTATTGAAATTATGAGTCCAAGAAGTAGTGCCACTCCAAAGCGGATTAGAAATGCTTGCGCAGAACCACCCACTACTTTGATGGGTAGTTGCAACACCAATGCAGAATCACCGCTCATTTTGCGGCCTTCAATGAGGACCGGGCCGCCAGCCGCCACCCCTTCGGTGGAAATAAACGCGCCGCCCATCAATCTTTGCATTTCGCCATCGGTTAAACCCGGCGGCGGTGCACTGTAGGAGCTGACGATGTAACCAGATATTTGCTCCGCAATCAAGGTGCGCTCGAGATCTTTCGGGAGCAGGGAGCTCGGTCCCAAACCCATATCCATCCCTAGCCCACCACGATCAAGTGCCGCCGCCGTGATATCCGTCAAGCGGCTTAGGCGCTCGCGTGATTGCTGCAATGCTGCCGCGTTAATCAATAAATAAGAGACCGCCACCGCTACAACAACGACAATTACTGCAACCGAACTGGTCAGAAGCACGGTGCGGGTCACGATGCTCATGCGCGCCCGCCTGCTGGTCACGGTTCAAGCTCCGCCGAGTAGCCGACACCACGTACTGTGCGAATCGGGCTGTAATCACCAAGCTTGGTGCGAACCTGCGCAACATGTACATCAACGGTTCTGGTTCCGACGATTGCCGCGTACCCCCAGACTTCAGAGAGCAGTTGATCCCGGCTAAAGACCCTGCCTTGATTTGCCATGAGGTGCTCGAGCAAGTCGAATTCCGTTGCCGTTAACTGAACGGGGCTACCGCCAGCAGTCACTCGTCGAGTAACTGGATCGACTACCACCTCGCCCAAAACTAGTGGCCCAGCGCTGCTCGCAGCTTGCACTGCTCTACGGACAACGGCCTTCACCCGCGCGACTACCTCACGTGGGCTAAATGGTTTCGTGATGTAGTCATCAGCTCCGAGCTCAAGGCCCACAACTCGATCGACTTCATCATCCCTGGCTGTACAAAAAAGGACTGGAGTCCAGTTACTCTCGGCGCGCAATTTTCGGCAAATCTCGGTGCCATCCATCGAAGGTAGGCCTACGTCGAGGATGATCGCAACGGGATGCAATGTGCGGGCCGCGTTGAGCCCCGCTAAGCCATCAGACTCAACCTGGACACCAAAGCCTTCGCGGGATAAATAGAGTCTCAACAGATCAGAGATCGCCCGCTCATCTTCAACTACAAGGATTAAACCTTTAACTGAATCGGGGCTCATACTTCTAAGACTGTCATGAAAATCAGCGAATGAGCACCCAACAAGACAATAATTGGATCAGGAATTCGTGAAGATTTGGTAAATCAGCGTTTCGGGATGGTGCCTAAGCCGGCCTTCTGCATGATTTTCCCGACTACTGCGCCAACTACCACCAGAGCCGCGCCAACCCAGAACATCGGCCAATTGCCAATGACCACCGCTAACGTGCCTACGAAAAATGCAATAGTGATGATGACGACGGTGGTCCAGGCCGCTGGGGTTGAACCATGATGGCCCTGTTTTAGTGGGCCAGGATTTTTTGGGCCAGGATTTACTGGTCCAGTATTTGCGGCGGCTTGGCTGGTATGCACATCACTCATACCCATATCTAAGCAGTAAGTACTTAAATCCAAGCACTAGGGCGGCAGGCAATGCGCGATCAGGTGGCCGATTTCAGGTAGTCGGGTCTTCACCTCGGTCGAGGGCATCCCACGCGGTCAAGGCCGACAGCGGTCCACCTGGCTTAGTCGATGTAGTCTTCGCAGCCCGCTCATAGCGCCGGCTCAACCCGGGCCACGTGCGCCCGCGAGCCAACGTCAAAACACCCACCGCAGCTAATCCAAGCCCACCGATAAGGCCGAGCAGCCACCACGGGGTGCTCGACCACTGCTCCGGGGCGCCGCCGCTCAAACGGTCTGACAAGGCACCAACCAAAGCCGGTTCGGGATCGACCCCAAATCCGATGGAACCAACTATGGTGACCAAGCCAGCCACCACCACTACCATCCCGATGATCACTCGCCCCCAACCGCGAGTGGCGAATATCCCAGCGACCGCAGCCAACCCAACCCAACCCATCCCTGCAGCTAGCCCGAAAAGTTCTAGGCCCGCAAAGGTGATTTCGGTAAGCGATCCGGATAGACCCGATACAAGTGGGACGCTTGCGGTTGCCCACGGTACCGCGAATGCGGCAATAATAATTAGCCCAGAAGTAACCAGCCCCAACAAGGCCAATCGATACGAAAAAACCGTTAGCCGGCCCTCATCCGTATCCTGAATTGATTCAGTCACCGGAGGCTTCGGCCAAGGTTTGAGCCACGGCAACAGCGCGCAAGACCGCTGCTGCCTTGTTTTGGCACTCCGCAGCTTCTGATTCAGGAACCGAGTCAGCCACTATCCCCGCACCCGCCTGTACAACTGCGACACCCGACTTAATTAGGGCTGTTCGAATTGCGATTGCGGTGTCGACATTGCCAGCAAAGTCGAAATACCCAACGCAACCGCCGTAGAGACCCCTGCGAGTTGACTCAAGTTCATCGATAATTGCCATCGCACGCGGCTTCGGTGCACCGGACAAAGTGCCTGCCGGAAATGTTGCCGCTAGGGCGTCAAATGCTGTGCAATCTGAACGCAACTCGCCCGTGACCGTCGAGACTAGATGCATAACATGCGAATATCGCTCCACCTTCATGAAGTCAACAACCGCGACGCTACCTGGATCACAAACGCGGCCGATATCATTTCGCGCCAGATCCACCAGCATTAAGTGCTCTGCGCGCTCTTTCTCGTCAGCCAGTAGCTCTTCACCCAGCGCGGTGTCAGCTTCCGGTGTTGCACCACGAGCGCGGGTACCCGCAATGGGGTGAACCACGCAGTGGCCATCGGTCACAGTAACCAAAGCTTCAGGCGAGGAACCTACGATCTCGAAAGCAGTGCGTTCTGTTAGCCGGCCCTCTTGATAGTCAGGTTGAGAGAGATCATCAAGTGGGAGGCGCAATAGATACATGTACGGGCTGGGGTTACTGGATCGCAAAATGCGGTATACATCGAGTCCACTTGCTTCACATGGAGTCTGAAAACGCTGCGAAAGCACGACCTGAAATGCATCGCCAGCCCGGATGTACTCTTTGGCGCGCTCGACTGAAAGCATGAACTCTTCAGCAGAAACGTTGACTCGGATCTCAGCCTGCGCATTTGTATCGTAGGACCAAACGTTAGTGGCTGGCGCCGCCCCGAGTGCCGCTTGCATTGAATCCAGCCGCGTTACGGCGTCGCCCCAGGCTTCATCAACTCGATCATCAGAATCATCGAAGTTGATCGCATTCGCGATGAGGAGCACGGAGCCATCGGTGTGGTCAACTACCGCCAGATCGGTGGCGAGCAAAAATGCCAACTCGGGAATCTGCAACTCATCTGGATTTTCGTCAGGGATTCGCTCCCACCGCCGGACAGTGTCATAGGTGAAATAGCCAACCAGGCCGCCGGTCAGCGGCGGCAACCCGTGGATCGGTTCGGTTTGCAGGAGCCGAATGGTTTCGCGTAGGACATCAATCGGGTTCCCCGAATCCGGAACCCCGCGCGGTGCTCGACCCAGCCAAGTAGCCGAACCATCACGCTCGGTCAACATCGCAGCGCAGCGCACCCCGATGAACGAGTACCGCGACCAAAGCCGACCGGGTTCGGCAGACTCCAGCAAAAAAGTTCCGGCGCGATCGCCACAAAGTGCACGAAATAATCCGACCGCAGTGTGATCATCAGCCAACAATCGTCGAGTAACTGGAATTACTCTTCGATCTTTTGCCAAAACCTGAAATTCTGGAAGCTCTGGGAAGGTTGCAATGTTCATAGCACGACATTATTCATGGATTGATCGACACGGTCTGTTGCGCACTTAGGGACGTATCAAAGCAGGATCGAGCTCCGGTGTGACAGGCAACACCATGTTGATCCACCTCGAGTAAAATCGTGTCACCGTCGCAGTCCAGCCGGAGCGAGCGAACCTGCTGTAAATTACCCGAAGTCTCGCCCTTTACCCACAATCGAGATCTGCTACGCGAGAAGTAGGTTGCCTGTCCGGTTTCGAGGGTGATCTGCAGTGCCTCTTGATTCATCCAAGCCATCATCAAAACCTCACCTGAATCCCACTGCTGGGCAATCACAGGCACCAGCCCTTGATCGTTAAACCGCAAGCGCGCAATGAGGTCGGTCTGTTCAGACATGCGTACATTGTGCCGTTAAGGGATAAATGGGCCATGATGAGGTCATGACCGCCGCTACCTACACCCGCCGCGAACGCCTCGACCTCGCC
>WLHM01000029.1 GCA_009702725.1 Actinomycetota bacterium
AATACTGCAGCCAGATAAAGAATGTACCCGGTCATCGGATGCTGCTGCTTCGCTGGTGTGATCCCAGTCAGTGGTTCAGCAATATCACTCACCTGGTTAGCACCTGCTGATAAATACCCACAGTGCGTTCGGCGATGGCGGCCCACCCAAAATCTGATTGGGCGCGGCTACGACCGGCTACACCCATCGCGGTGGCTCGGGATGGGTCGGCAACAAGTGAGCTCACCGCTGCGGCGAGGTCTCGTTCAAATCCAGCAGGGTCACGGGCTTCATATGAAACAAGCAGGCCGGTTTGGCCGTCAACTACAACGTCGGGGATCCCGCCGACCGCGCTGGCAACCACCGCCGTTTGGCAAGCCATGGCCTCGAGGTTGACGATGCCTAGGGGTTCGTAGATTGATGGGCAAACAAAAGCTAGTGCGCTGGAAAAAAGTTTGATCAGGGTAGGTCTAGCGACTTGCTCTTTTAGCCACACCACGCTGTCCTCACCGCGTGCTGCCCGAAGTTGCTCAACGGCCTCCGCGGTCATGGAAGCGATTTCGTGGTTGTCTGGTGAGGAGGCGGCTAAGACCAGGACTAGATCATCAGAAAAGCTGCGGGCCGCGTTGAGCAGGTGCACGAGGCCCTTTTGATGCGTTATTCGCCCGACGAACAGTACATATGGGCGGGCGTTGTCGATACCTAGTTCAGTAAGAGTCGTGGGGTCGGGGGTAGGTGAGTAGAGATCCGTGTCGATGCCATTGTGAATGACGTGGACGGTGGCTGGGTCGACAAAAGGGTAGGTGGTCAGCACGTCGGCGCGCATGCCGTGGCTCACGGCGATGATGGCATCGGCACTGGCGTAGGCGGTGCGCTCAACCCAAGTCGAAACTCGGTACCCGCCGCCGAGTTGCTCTTGCTTCCAGGGGCGAAGTGGTTCAAGGGAGTGAGCCGTCAGAACGTGGGGCACGCCGTGCAGCAGGGCGCCCGTGTGACCGGCAAAATTGGTGTACCAGGTGTGAGAGTGCAGTAGGTCCAACCCAGCGGTGGCGGCGGACATTTCGAGGTCGACCCCGAGCACCCCAAGCGCTGGATTTTCCGCGCTGAGTGCGGCGGGCACCTGGTGGGCGGTGGCATCGGGGCGATCGGGCCCAAAACAATGAACCTCGACATCAACCAAGGGCCGCAGGTGCGCCACTAGTTGGTCCACGTGTACCCCCGCGCCCCCGTAGATCTCCGGGGGCCACTCGCGGGTCAGCATTCCCACCTTCATGGCCATGAGCATAGGGACTCCACAAGAGCAATCGTGTCACGCTCTTGAGTGGGATGTTCACTCGTAAGCGGGTTAAGGTTCGACTGTGAGCTCAGGCCCGCACGTCCTTGCCATGGTGCTTGCTGGTGGCGCCGGTAAGCGACTGATGCCGCTGACGGCCGACCGAGCGAAGCCCGCGGTGCCCTTTGGCGGCTCCTATCGCCTAATAGATTTTGTACTTTCCAATCTAATTAACGCTGGCCTGCGACGGGTCTGCGTACTGACCCAGTACAAGTCACACTCCCTGGACCGCCACGTGACTACCACCTGGCGTATGTCAACTCTGCTTGGGGATTACGTCACGCCGGTGCCGGCGCAGCAGCGCCTCGGACCGCGTTGGTACACCGGTAGTGCTGACGCAATATTCCAAAGTTTGAATTTAGTTTATGACGAGCAGCCTGAATACGTAGTCGTGTTTGGCGCTGATCACGTCTACCGCATGGATCCCATGCAAATGATCGAGGAGCATATTGCCGGAGGTGCTGGCGTTACAGTTGCTGGCATTCGCATGGCGAAATCACAGGCCAGCCAGTTTGGTGTCATTGAAGCGGCCGCCGACGGCCGCCACATCAAACGTTTCGTGGAGAAGCCGATTAGTCCGCCGACCATACCCGGCGACGACGAAAATTGCTATGTCTCCATGGGTAACTATGTTTTTTCAACGGATGTGCTCCTCGAAGCTTTGCGAGTTGATGCGGCTGATACTTCTTCGATTCATGACATGGGAGCGAATATTATCCCGATGCTTACCGCTGCAGGCGTGGCACAAGTTTATGACTTCGCAGCGAACTTCGTACCCGGTGAGACCGACCGCGATAAGGGATACTGGCGAGACGTAGGTAGCCTCGACAGTTACCACGATGCGCATATGGATCTGGTATCAGTGCATCCAATTTTCAATTTATACAATCGGCGTTGGCCGATTCTCACAAATCTGCCTTCGCTGCCGCCAGCAAAGTTCGTTGAGGGTGGCAATGCCCACGATTCCATGGTGGGAGCCGGCACAGTTATTTCAGGTGCCCACGTAAGAAATTCGGTGGTTTCATCAAGTGTGTCTATCGGCACCGGTGCTTATGTTGACGGCAGTGTAATCATGCCTGGCGTGCGCATTGGCCGCGACGCAGTTGTCCGGAGGGCGATCCTTGACAAGAATGTGGTCATTCCCGATGGCGCGCAGGTTGGGGTAGATCCTGAGCGCGATCGCGCGCGATACACCGTCAGCGATGCTGGCGTAGTGGCCCTTGGTAAAGGGGTCACTGCTGAGCGCTAGTGGTGCATTTTTTTAGGTACAGACCGTGAGAGACTTAGGAAATCATGCGTATCGACCTTAGGCGGCGGCCAGCGGCGGCGTTATTAGCCTTTATCTGCTCGCTTAGCGCACTTGGCTCACTTATCGCACTTATCTCGCCAGGGGCACAAGCGGCGCCGCCGCTCATCGCGCCTCGGATAATCGGAGGCACCCCCACCACCATCAACGTGGTGCCATGGCAGGTGCTCCTAGTTGCCGGGGGCAAGTTGTGCGGTGGCTCAATTATTTCAAGTACCTGGATCCTGACGGCGGCTCATTGCGTTAACGGCATAAACCCCTCACAAGTTGCGGTTTATAGCGGCATTTCAAACAATTCGCAGCGCGCCTCGGTCGCACCGATTGCTGCAGCCAGTATTGCGGTGCACCCAGGGTTTGCACCAACTTCATATAGCAATGACATCGCACTTATCTCCCTTAGTGCGCCTATCGTTACCGGGCCTAATGTACAGGTGGTAGCGCTGCCAATAGCTCAGGATCCAGCAACCTGGCCCCCCGTTGGTTCCGAGGCCACCGTTAGCGGGTGGGGTGTGACTAGTTTCAATGCACCTTCCACGAGTGACCAACTGTTGAAAGCCACCGTGCAGGTGCTGGCGCCACCGGCTGCCGCATGTGGTGAATACGGAAAAGGCTTTGACAGTTTGTTGTCACTTTGCGCAGGCGTCCAAGCCGGTGGTGTTGACACCTGCCAG
Organism: Actinomycetota bacterium; assembly: GCA_009702725.1. Lineage (GTDB taxonomy): Bacteria > Actinomycetota > Actinomycetes > S36-B12 > S36-B12. Next base: position 3,290 of record WLHM01000029.1, read on the forward strand.
GGCGATAGCGGGGGGCCACTGGTAGTCAATGTCGGCGGTGTACCGCTGTTGGCAGGTGTAACGAGCGTCGGCTTCGAGTGTGCGCGGGCAAACTACCCGGGGATTTATTCCCGCACTACTACCTTCATCCCGTGGATCCGGGGTTTCGTCGACATACCGGTAACGGCTCCTATCCCACCAGCGGATGTGGTTGTCACCGCGGTCGCGGGTGCTCAAGCCGTGGTGAGCTGGACAGCGTCAATCAACAATGGTGGTGCTGCAGTGGCCTCGTACACCGCACTTGCGTCGCCTGGTGGCGCCATGTGCTCAACAGTCGAAGTTACCTGTGCGGTGACAGGGCTGATTCCAGGAAAGACGTACACCTTCACCGTTAGTGCGTCTAACTCGATAGGGCCGGGGCAGGCATCGGTGGCATCAGCTCCCGTAGTCGCAGTTTCTGGCACATCAACCGTTGGCCGCACGGTGAAAGTCAAAACTGTTGTTAAGTGGGCTGACCTTAAGTATTCCGCGAGCGCAAAATTAAGCACTTCAACCGCCAAGATTTGCAAGGTTGCCAAATCGGGAGTTCTAATTCGCTCGGTCGGTACCTGTGTAATTGCAGTTCAATCGGGTGGTAAGCGGGGCACCGCATTTATCGGAGCTTTGTAGTCGACCTACCCTTCGGCGACATTATGGCGCTCTACGGCAACTACTCGAGGGCGCTCATCTTCATGAAAAACTCTGTGCACGACAATGAAACTACCGGGTGAAAGTTTGGAGTCCAAGACACTTGGATCAACATCCACATCCAAGGCACTTGTTAATACATCCATGAGCGCCGGTAGCACAGGCCGATGCGAACATACAACGGTAGCTTGTGAGTGCAATGAAAGCTGCTTCATGCGTTTTCGCGCACTCCGCTCGTCCTGTTCGAACCCTGCTTCACTGAGATCGCGCTCCTGCTGTACATCTGTGCCCAGAAGTTTCGCTAGTGATTTAACGGTCTCAAGGCAGCGGGTGGCATCGGATGAGTGCACTGACTCAATCGCGAATGCATCTAACAGTGGGGCCAAAGTCTTTGCCTGCGATTTGCCCTTGCTGGTAAGCGGGCGAGAGGCGTCGTGGGCACCTTTAAAGTCCGCACGTTTAACCGCCTGGGCGTGGCGCAGGAAAATGAGCGGGACAGTTTGCTCGAGAGCGGCAGCTGCCTCAACTGTGTCGGCATCATGCTCATATGTGAGTCGGTGCCGAGCCTGCGCTACGGGCAGCCATTGGATTTCATCTACCTCATCATTTGGCAGGAACGGTTTGTTGCTTCGGGCTGTTGCCACCCAATACCGCACCTGTTTTGGGCGACCGAGTGCGTTGTAGGTCAAGGTGGGAAGTGGGGCTCCTAGCCGTGGTAAGTAGCTGGACTCCTCCATGCACTCGCGCACGGCTGCAGCAAGTACATGCTCTCCCGGGTCAACTTTCCCTTTGGGCAGCGACCAGTCTTGGCGACGCGGTCGGTGCACGATGAGGACTTCACGGTGATTGGGAGCACCACGCAGTAGCACTACCCCTGCGGCGCGGACTAGGTCTTCGCTTACCACCTAGCTAAACCAACCCTGAATGTTTCGCTGCCTTGCGGACCTTGGGCCAGAGCTTGACGAATTCATCTCGGTAGTCCATTTCGCGATCTACCTCATAGGCGTACAACCGCCCGAGCATGAAGGCTGTTGGGCCATCTGATTTTTCGGATAACTCTAGGAGCAAATGCTGCGCAATGTAGGTGTCTTGATGGCTACCGAGGACTTCGGTGACATCGGCTAGCGCGCGACCGAAAGCCGCGGCTGCGGGGCCGAAAATTGGTGACACGGCTTCGACCGCATATCGCGCCCGCTTGGCTTTGATGCGAGCGCGATGCCATGCAGGGCTCGGGGTGTCTAGTCGGAGTCCGCTCACGGATTTCCTTAGTGCTGACCACTCACGCGTCACGAGGTTCGGTAGTACCTCTTCGCAGGGCAAGTATGCGGAATCCAAAACTTGCGGCTCACGCGCTGCCGTTACTAAGTCTTCTAGTAAATATTCATGCCGGTCGCTACGAAGTGCCGCAAGGGCACCTGCGCGGGCGCTCTTTAGCCGGGCATTAAGCCACGCCGTTATTGCGGCCGGGGCTAAATCATCGCTGGGGTCAAGAACCCCAATGTCTTTGATGAGGCGTTTAAGTAAAACTTCGGTATCTCGGATTGCGCCGAGTTCTTGAGCCATCCACGCAAGCTCTTCGGTCAAAGTCGAGGTCCATTCCGACTCTAAAAGCGGACCAAATGTGCGGAGCGTGCTGCGGAGTCGGCGTGCGGCAACTCGCATTTGATGTACTGAGTCCTCGGTATCACGTCGCACGCCTACATCGGCGAAAAGTAAATGCCGAGCGTGATCGCCGATTATCGAGCGAATGGCGTCAACTGCAACCCCCTCGCGGGTGGTCATCGCGCTTACCGGGATGTCAGGAGGCGAGGTAGCGCGGGCACCTAGTGCGCTTGCGGCCTTACTTGTTGAGCCGGGAACAGCACCGACGCTGATAAAGGCGTTTGCGATTGTGTCCATTAAGGCAAGTGCGCTTTGGTTTTCGGCGTCCATTGTCTCGACTTCGATTTCTCGAAAGCTCGTCGTCGTCTGGTTGGCGGTCTCGGAAACCACGACCTGGTCATCGACGATTTCAATAATTGAATTGCCGTTTGAATCGGAAACGAGATATGGCGTGCGTATTGTGGTGACCGTAACCACTGGCAGCAACTGCGCATCGCGCACCAGTGGCGAAACGATGTCAGCGAGGGTAGCGGGCACTAAGCCAGGTGCACCCGCTTCCAGTGGCAGCGTGACCTCATCACGCGAGGATCCATCAGCTTTGGCAACGGGGAGTTTCAGGTGCCAGCCAGCATCGTTACCACCAACACGTCGGCGCAAGGTGATACGCCATCTGAAGAGGCGAAGGTCTGGGGTGTCGTAGTAGACGGCGGTCATTTCGAATGGGCCGCCAGGCGCCCAGGAGGTGAGCACCCCGCTGCTCACCAGATCCGGAAGGGTGAACTGCGCAGGCACGCGCAATTTACGCTCTACTTCACGATGGACCGACGGAGTCGTCACGGAGCCCCTAAGTTCCCAGCAATAAGGGTTTCCTGGAAGTCAAGAAGTGTGGTGCCGTCGTCGCTGCGGGTTCGGCGCGTCCACGAGCCATCGGAGTGTAGATCCCAGGCCGAAGTACCCGCATCAAATGCTAGGTCGAACAACGTGTTGATCTCCGCGACATGTCCCGGATCGCGCAAAAGTACCAACGCCTCTACCCGACGATCAAGGTTTCGGTGCATCATGTCAGCCGAACCGATCCAGAGCTCAGGTATTCCGCCATTGTCGAACCCGTAGCAACGTGAGTGCTCGAGGAATCGACCGAGAATGCTGATCACCCGGATATTCTCACTTAGTCCGGGTACTCCGGGCCGCAGCGAGCAGATCCCTCGCACCCAAACTTCGACGGGCACCCCTGCCCTTGATGCTCGGTATAGCGCGTCAACCACTCGCTCATCGACAAGCGCATTTACTTTGAATCTAATCCGTGCCGGGCGCCCTTGGGCCTGGTGTTCGATTTCGCGGTCAATGCGATCAAGTAATCCTGAACGTACCGAGTGGGGCGCGACAAGTAAACGGTCATACTGGGTGTTCATTGAATATCCGGATAATACATTGAATAGGTTTGCGACGTCGTCTCCAACGGTAGTGCTGCGCGTTAGTAAGCCAAAATCCTCATACAGTCGCGCCGTCTTCGGATGGTAATTACCGGTGCCGATATGGCAGTAGCGACGCAATTGGTCGCCGTCATTTCGAACCACCATTGATATCTTGCTATGGGTTTTTAGGCCTACGAGTCCATAAACGACATGTACTCCCGCTTCTTCAAGCTTGCGGCTCCACGCGATGTTGTTTTCTTCATCGAAGCGCGCCTTGATTTCAACGATGGCCAGAACTTGCTTACCCTCCTGGGCTGCGGTGATTAGCGCGTCGACGATCGGTGAGTCGCCACTGGTGCGATAGAGAGTCTGCTTGATGGCAAGAACGTTCGGATCGATCGCTGCTTGCTCAAGAAATAGTTGCACACTCGTCGAGAAGGAGTCATATGGGTGATGAAGTAAAATGTCACGCTCACGAATACAGGCCAAGACATCTGGCGCGGATGAAGATTCAACACCGGCGAGTTGACGTGAGGTCTTCGAAACATATTTGCGGAGTTTCAGATCATCACGGTCAAGTGAATACAGATCCCATAGTCCGGTTAGGTCAAGTGGGCCGGGGATTCGGAAGACTTCATGTTCGTTGACATCTAGTTCGCTCATCAGCAGCTCAAGGACGTGCGGGTCCATCGACTGTTCAACCTCTAGGCGCACCGGTGGGCCAAATCTGCGGCGCATGAGTTCTCGTTCAAGTGCGAGCAGGAGGTTTTCGGCGTCATCCTCTTCGACTTCGACATCCTCATTGCGCGTGACTCGAAAGGAGTGATTCTGCAAAATCTGCATACCGGGGAAGAGGTCGTCAAGGTGCGCACCGATTACATCTTCAAGGGGGACGAACCGTTGTGGTGCGACTTTCACAAACCGAGGCAATGAGGGCGGTACTTTCACTCGGGCGAACAACTCGGTGCCACTGACGGGATTGCGCACCACTACCGCCAGGTTTAAGGAGAGACCGCTGATATAAGGGAATGGGTGTGAAGGATCTACGGCTAGTGGTGTGAGCACCGGGAATACTTGCGCATCAAAGAAACTATCCATCTCGGTGCGTTCATTTTCGGTGAGATCTTGCCACCGAAGTAATTCGATGCCAGCGGCTAATAGGCCGGGTAACACATCTGAGTGAAAGACCTGGGCTTGCTCGCGTTGCATCGCGTGGGCGCGTTCCCAAATATCCTCTAGAACTTCACGAGGGGTGTGGCCATTTGCGGCCCGAACCGCGATGCCGGTGGCAATGCGCCGCTTGAGTCCTGCGACGCGAACCATGAAAAACTCATCCAGATTACTTGCAAAAATGGCGAGGAATTTCGCGCGCTCCAATACTGGGAGCCGGTCGTCCTCGGATAACTCCAGCACCCGCTGGTTGAAGGCGAGCCAGGACAACTCGCGGTCGAGGAAGCGGTCAACGCTGGTGGTTGGGTCTGAGCCTGCCTCAGAGTCGTTATTCGCGAGGTTCTCCGGGCTTGATGTCATAGCCAGATCGTCGCATAGTCAGGTGAACAATCCCTATCGAGTATCCCGCTGGTACAGCACATCGGTGTCCCAGCGGGTGAACCCTAGGCTGGAATAGAGGTTAAGTGCGGGGCTGTTGGTGGTATCTACGTAAAGCATGGCTTGATTTAAGCCCAGATCGCGAAGGTGCTGCAGGCCAATTATGGTGATAGCTCGACCTAACCCGGTGCCTTGCCACTGTGGGTCGACGCCGACCACGTAGACCTCTCCGAGTGCTTCGTGTGCATGAGCTGCATACCCGGTTGCCCCATGTACTTTCGTCCAGTGAAATCCAGCGATGTCGCCGGTGTCATCTGAGATGGCAAGGATGAACCCGTCGGTTGAAAACCATGGCTCACCCATCCGGCTTTCAAGATCAGCAACGAGCCACCCGCCTTGCTCGGGGTGGTTGGCAAAGGCACGGCTGTTTATTTCAAGCCAAGCCTGAGCATCGAGGTCGGGGTTGAAAGCGCGAAGGCTGATGCCTGGCGGCAACACGGGTGGGCTAAGTGGTGTACGCAGGGACCGACGCATCTGCCAGAGCACCCGAGTGTTGATGAAGTTCATTGAACGGGCAAGTTCAATCGCGGCTAACTGTTCGCCATGTGCCCATAAGCGAAGCCTCTTATCGGGAACGGTACTAAGCATTGACTGAACGAGTTCACGCCCGAGTCCTAGTCGCCGGTGATTTGGATGTACGGCTAGTTCGGCGCTTGGTCCAGCAACGTCGTCGGTTGCATCTAGATGTGCGTATCCAACTAGGACCCCACTCTTGCGCATCAAGAAGTGTTGATCGTGATTGTCGCCGCCATGGCTGACGTGAAGCCAGACATGCTCCGAAAAAGGATGCAAGCCGTCTGCCTGCAGAACAACAGCAACTAGTTGCCTGATTTCCTCGACTTCAGAATCAGTAAGATGTGAAGTGACGGATAATTGATTCGACGGGTTCACGAACTCGGCTTACGAATGGGATGGACTTAGGTCA
>WLHM01000003.1 GCA_009702725.1 Actinomycetota bacterium
CCGGGTAGCAGCAAACACTCGATCGGGCCAGCCTCCAGCCACTGACACATTTAGTTGGCTAGTTCTCGCCGCTTTAGTCGATGCAGTGACCGCGGGCACCGAGAACAGTCTAGTGCACCTCGAACTTCGCATCAAGCGCCCCGCCTCGGTAACGGTATAGCCGATCACGATGCCTGAAACCCCAGTAGCACCTGTTTCTACAGGTCGATGGAGTTTGGCTAAGCGCGACCACGCCCACGGATTATTCATCCAGCTGGCTGGGATACCTGCCACGGAACAAGGCCACAAAGCCATCCGTGACGAACTGGTAGAGATGCACATGCCATTGGTCGAACACCTTGCTCGCCGGTATCGCGATCGCGGTGAATCCCAGGAAGACTTAGTGCAAGTTGGCATGGTTGGGTTGATAAAAGCAGTTGACCGGTTTGAGGTGGCACGCGGGCTAGAGTTCAGCACTTTCGCAACTCCAACGATTCTCGGTGAAATCAAGCGACATTTTCGCGATCATGCCTGGGCGGTACATATCCCCCGCCGACTTCAGGAGCGAAATGTTGAAATCAACAAGGCCATTGACTCCCTCACCCGCGAACTTAATCGACCACCTACCATCGCTGAGCTAGCTAAGCGCAGCGAGCTCACCGATGCCGAGGTGTTGGAGGCCATGGAGGCCGGCCGTGCCTATACCGCAACGTCCATTGACGCTGCTTCAGAGGCACATGCCGGCGGAGACAGTCCATACGATCGTCTCGGCGGTGACGACTTAGCCCTCGAGGAATTCGAATTACGCGAATCCTTCCGCCCGCTGCTTGCCGCACTACCAGAACGCGAACGCCAAATAGTCATACTCCGGTTCTTCATGAACCAATCACAAAGTGAAATTGCCGAACAACTCGGCATATCGCAGATGCATGTGTCGCGGTTACTCGCTACATCGCTTGCCCAGATACGCGAAGGTATGAGCGATAACTAGTCAGGTTGTGAATTACTAGCGCGAATTGCGCGACCGACTTGTGGTGTCAAAGCCAGCACCCCGCCGACTACGGCACATATTAAAACTGCTAGACCCACCCCCTGTCCTGGCCCTGCCGAATTTTGGGCGACCGGGAAACCTACAAGAAGTGCAATTAACTGGGCCAGCACAAATGGTGACCGGGTCCAGCGCTGCCCTTGCATCCAACCCCGGCCAATTATTAGCAGGCCGATACCAAAAACCATAAAAATTAAAATCTGTATGAACAGCGCTGGACCATTAGAGACTTCAGCCGGCCCCGTCGTGCCAAAGCGGATCGCCTGTATGACGTCGTAGCACGCGTACCCGATAAGTGCTAACCCTTCCGCCCCCGAAATAGCGGCGAGGGCTATCAGTTCGAACCTTGGTTTGACACCACCCATAGGTCCGAGCCTAGGGCGCTGGCTTATTGGCACCACCGGGTGTCGCGATTAGAGTGGTCGTGTGCGCGGGCTACTAGTGGTAAACCCAAAGGCGACCACAACCTCACCTCGAGTTACCGATGTGCTGATTCATGCCCTCGCCGATGAACTTGATCTAGAAGTGACTGTCACAAATCACCGCGGACATGGATACACCTTAGGCGCGCAAGCCCGCACTCAAGAACTCGACGTGGTTCTAACTCTTGGCGGTGATGGGGTAATTAACGAAGTAGTAAACGGCATGTTAATTGACGGGCCGGGGCCAAAAGTTCCAATGCTGGCAACCGTGCCAGGTGGCAGCGGCAATGTGTTCGCGCGATCGCTGGGCCTTCCGAATGATCCGGTTGAAGCCACCGGGCAGTTACTTGATGCGCTTCGTGAAAAACGTTTTCGAACGATTGGGCTCGGCACGGTAGCCGGCCTAACCAGCCCTGACATGGTTAATCCGCAGCAGATCCGTTGGTTCACCGCAAATGCTGGCCTTGGTTTGGACGCGGAAATTATTACAGCTATGGAAAATCAACGCCGCACGGGCGAGACCGCCAGCCCAACCCGCTACCTGCGCACCGCCTTGAATTCATTTTTCTTGCGTACTGATCGAAAGCACCCAGCCCTTAGCCTCCACCGCTCCGGTGCCAACCCGGTTACCGGTGTCTTCATGGCGGTGGTTCAAAACACTTCACCATGGACTTATTTCGGTGCCTGGCCCATTGACCCGTGCCCACAAGCCTCCTTCGAAACCGGCCTGGATGTTTTCGCCCTTCGCGCAATGCGGGTGGCTGCCGCGATGCGGGCGACCAGGCGCATGGTGATGAGCTCCCGGGCGGGTTCGAGCCGCAAGGCCATGGTCGTTTGGCACGACCAAGGCCAGTTTTCGATCACCGCAAATCGCCCCACCCCGATACAGATCGACGGTGAGGCCGCCGGCCTGGTTACCGAGGTGACATTCGCCTCGGTAACTGACGCCCTTCGGGCCATGGTTTAGCGGGTGAACCCCGCCAGTCGCGCATTTACGGCATATACGACATAACGGGCCTAAAGTGACGAACCTGACAGGAAGATTTACCCAATTTCGGCCTTTCGCCTTGCTCAGTCGCGCCTCGTCTGAGACCCTGTTCCAGTCATTTGTTTTTAGGTGGCGGCGATCTTCCCCCGGGAAAATTCAGGCGACCCCTGAAGATTCTCAACGACACGCCGGCACGTGAAAGCAATCACGAGTTTCGGAAACCCCGAAGCCGACCATTTTGGAGTGAGTGCTCATGGATTGGCGTCACGAGTCCGCATGCCGTGACGAAGACCCAGAATTGTTCTTCCCGATCGGCAATACCGGACCAGCTTTGGTCCAGATCGAAGAAGCAAAACTGGTCTGTCGTCGCTGTAGCGTCGTTGACGAATGTCTTCGCTGGGCGCTCGAAACCGGCCAAGATGCCGGCGTGTGGGGCGGGCTAAGTGAAGATGAGCGGCGGGCGCTTAAGCGACGCAATGCTCGACTGAGGGCGCGCTCGAACGTTTAGTGCACAGATTGTGGGATTTCGATGCATGCCATCGCTCCCCCAGTTTCGCCGTTGCAGATCAAGAACTTGCCGCGTAGTTCACCGGTAGCGAGGGACTCAACGATTTGTAAGCCGAGGCCGGCATCAGAATCTGCGAATCCACTTGGTGAACCGATACCGTCGTCACGAACTACAACTCGCACCTGGCCGTCGCCTTGCGAGAGTTCGACCGTAATAGAAGTTGCGTGGGCGTGCTCAACAGCATTGTGCAATAACTCTGAAATACTCATGGCGAGTGGCGTGGCTTGTTCACTCGGTAACGCACCGCAACTACCGACTCTCCTGATCAAGGGCGCCTGCGATGCAAATGCCGAAGCCAACTCAGCCATCAAGCCAATGATTCGATCGATGATCTCATCGAATGCCACAGTTTCGCCGGTATCACGAGACAAAATCTCGTGAACCACGGCAATGGCGCCCACTCGCAATTCGGCCTCTCCCAATGCCGCCTTCGTCTCCACACTTGACGCACGGCGACCTTGTAGGCGCAATAAAGCTGCGACGGTCTGCAAATTATTCTTCACCCGGTGGTGAATTTCACGAATAGTGGCATCTTTGGAAAGTAGGGCAAGTTCACGGCCGCGAATATCAGTTACATCGCGAACCAAAACCACACTCCCGAACACTGAACCTTGAATTTGCAGCGGAATACCCTGCACTAACACGGTGGCAACATTGTTTTCGATGTCAGCACGTCCGGCAGCCTTACCACTGGCAATGAGCATCAAGCTCTCATCCATCGGAGTCGGGCGCCGTGACAGGTGCGAGAGAATTGCCTTTAACTCTTTGCCCACAACATCTGTAGCTAAACCTAAGCGATGCAATGCACTTACCGCGTTTGGGCTCGAATACGTAACCATCCCATTTTCATCAAGCCTGATCAGCCCATCTCCAACCCGCGGAGCGTCAGCTGACTCGCCAATGACCGTGAGAGCCGGGAAAGTACCTTCAACGAGCATGCGTAATAAATCATCCGCGGTCGTTAAATAGATTTCTTCGAGATTGCCTGCCACCCGTGGTTGCCCGGATGAATGCCGCGCCACCACCGCTATGACTCGATCACCAAAGTGCACCGGATAGGCATGCCCGAAATTTTGACCAAAAGCCAACGCCTGGTCAATATCTGGAAAGCGCCCACGTGGGGCGAAATCCCCGATCACATCATCCGGCACCCGTGTCGGAGCCGTGGTCGGCCGCACCTGCGCCACCGCGATTAGCCCGCCCTCGTTCCAGGTAGGTAGCCAAAGCACTAAGTCACTTAATGCCAGATCGGCTAGCAGCGGCCACTCCCTGACTATGGCATGGAGTCGATCGATCTCAGCGGCCGTTAAATCCGTGCGCTCGCTGGCGAGTTTCGTCACCGTCGGCATGCAAGAAGTGTATGGCCTCCCCTCACGGCCAAACGCGCTGACCGCTGGTCCAGGTGCCGAGTACTGAAATATTCTCGATCTCGTTGGGGTCTACGGAGCGCGGGTCGACCGCAAGCCAGACGAGGTCGGCCCTTGCACCCGGGCGAATCACCCCCGCACTAGCGTCACCCGCTTGAAACGCGACACCGGACGTGTACGCAAGAAGCGCTTCTTCAACTGTTATGCATTCTTGCGGCATCCAAACTGGGTCAGCGGCGGTCATCTTGCGGGTTACCGCAACCTGGATCCCTGCGAGTGGCGAGTATGTCGTAACCGGCCAGTCACTACCAAAGGAGATGGGAGCGCCACTTCTTAATATCGTACCGATTAGGTATTGACGATTGGTTCGCTCGGGGCCCAATCTAGGTGCGGTTAATTCGGACTGACAAGAATCAAACTTCGCCCAATAGGGCTCGAAGTTTGCAATAACACCAAGTTCGGCAAACCGGCCAATATCTGCGTGATCAACCAATTGGGTATGCGCAATGACCGGGCGACGATCACGTGCACCGTTAACCATGCTGGCGTGCTCAATCGCATCAAGGGCCATTCGCGCTGCGCCGTCACCAATCGCATGGATATGTGTCTGAAATCCAAGGGAATCAACTGCTGCTACCGCGCTTTTTAGGTCGTCGGGCTGCCAATTTGGTAGCCCCTTCGAATGCGGGCAGTCGCAATACGGCTCAAGCAGTGCGCCGGTTGCTGACTCGATAACCCCGTCGGCAAAGAATTTAATGGTATTTGCAACTAGCCTCGGTGAGCCTGCTTCCTCTACCCGGGCGCGGGCGGCGACAAACTCATCGAGCTGATGGCGCCAATTATTTGAATCGGCCCAAAGAGCCATCGCTACTTTGCACGTCACCAGGCCGCGACGGTCGGCCTCGATCCAAGTGTTGACGTCCGTGGTTTCCACCCAAGCATCTTGGACCCAGGTTAGACCGGCAGCTGCAAAGCATTCGTCGGCGTGGGCAATAGCGCTCATACGTGTCTCTAGTTCAATCGGGGGCATTAGCGCGTAAACCGGACTCCAAGCGCCCCATTCACGCAAGGTACCTATTGGTTCGCCCGTAGTATCAATCACGACCTCACCATCATGCGGCTGCACCAGGTCGCGCGTGTAGCCAGCCCGAAGTAAGGCTTCAGAGTTAACCCACACAGTGTGGTAATCCGATGCGCGCAGAAAGACCGGGCGATCGGGAACCACCGCATCAAGCCAGGCGGCCAGGAAGACACCATCCGGTGCCAAAGTTTGATCGAATCCCTCACCACGAATCCACTCAGCATCGGGGTTTGAAGCCGCCCATTCGCCAACGGCAAGTGCAATCTCCTCGACGCTTCCAAGGTCGCGTATCGGCGCAAATTGCTGCTCAAGGCCTCCGAAGACCGGGTGCACATGGCCATCTCCAAAACCGTAGCAAATGAACCCACCTGCCGCGTCAATCACCACGTCAGCCGGCAGCCGTTTTGCAGTGGCTCCAACCGCCAAAATACTGCCCTCGTCAATAAGGACGGCATCGGTTACCGAAATATCGCCACCGGGTAGGCGCACGCCAGTCCAAACGATGGCATTTTGAATCCGAACGGTAGCCATTGGCACTCCTTATAGCGAGTTACAAGGATCCGCAGACGCCAACGCGGACTCGATGCAGAGCACAGTACATTGTGTTTTCCATCAAGGCAGGGGACAGCGCGTTTGAAGATCCGTGAAATTCGGCCAGCGGAGTTTGCTGCCGTCGGCGACCTTTGTGTGCAGGCTTACGAAACTGGCGGCCACCTGGATCCAGGTAGCCCATATGCCGCGACAATCCGCGATGTCGCACATAGAGCAACCGCGGCCACAATGCTGGTGGCAGAGAGCGGGGGGCAAATCATCGGCACCGTAACTATTTGCTCCCCTGGAACCCCTTACGCTGAAATTTGTCAACCAGGTGAGTTGGAATTTCGCTTCTTGGCCGTAGAACCCAAACACTGGGCCCAAGGAGTGGGCAAGGAACTTGTTCGTGAATGTGAAGAGCGGGCTCGAGGAATTGCTACCCAATTGGTGATATGTGTAATAGATATAAATATTGGCGGGCACCGCTTTTATGAAAAACTGGACTTTGAACGTTTACCCGAGCGAGATTGGGAGCCGCGGCCGGGGATCTATCTGCAGGCATACCGCAAGGCACTTTAAAACTAGCAAAATGATTCTCGATCAACTACGGCCCGGGTGACAGTTCCTACTCCAATGCGCTTTGCCTGCCCAGACGCCAAAGTATGACTCGCACTTACGGCGAAAGAAACACGATTGCCAACCACATCGATAATTTCAGCATGTGCGTGAACTTTGGCACCTATCGGAGACGCCGCTATATGGTCGACCTCGACCCTAGTGCCGACCGAGGTGTGTCCCGGCGCTAGCCGTCCTGCAAGCGCGGCACAGGTAGCTGCCTCCAGCAGCGCTATTAAACGTGGTGTCGCCAAGAAGGGCACCTCACCGCTGCCCATCCATTCGGCGGTATCGGCCGGTGTCACAGTCATGGTGGCATCACCATGTGCATTGAGCAGATTATCGAGCAACGAATTAGTCACGAGCCCAACCAGTCCAGCTACAAAACTATGGCGATGACATCGCCTTCACGAACTACATCTCCGGGGGCAACGACAATCTCGGTTACAATTCCGGCTTCCTCCACAATAACTGGTATCTCCATTTTCATGGACTCAAGAATCACCAGAGTGTCGCCAACGACAACTTCATCGCCGACGGTGGCCAAGACCGTAAGGACTGATGCGACCATTTCAGCACGTATGGTCTGTGACATTTGCCCTCCTTAGACTCCGTTACCATCATTTCATGATTTAGCACCTGATTGCACCATTAGTCTCGATAAGTGGCGTAGTCTCGATAAGTGGCGCTAATCTGCCTGACTTCGGCGACTATCCGGGCTCGGCACTCAGCTGTGATCTCAGCATCACCGCATGAGCGCTTAACCATGGCCTTAATGGAGACTTCGGCAGCATAACTTTCATTACATGGCGGGCATTCAGCCAGGTGCGTGGTGACTTCGAGGTAGTGAACTTCATCAATCTCGCCGTCAACATATAAATAGGTCAGCGATAGCACCTCGGTGCACGGTGTAGCGTGCGGGTTTCCGCAACTCATGACCCACTCCCTTCGATCGGAGCCGCCGAGATAAACCCACGCGCGGTCGCGTATTCGGTTAGTTGGTCACGAAGGAGTCTTCTCCCTCGATGCAGTCTTGACATCACGGTGCCCACCGGTGTCTCCATGATCTCGGCTATCTCTTTATAGGAGAACCCTTCGACATCGGCCAAATAAACCGCGAGCCGAAACTCCTCAGGCACCGCAGCCAGTGCGTCCCTTACTTCGGCGTCGACCAAATGATCAAGGGCTTCAACCTCGGCCGAGCGAAGACCAGTGGAGGTATGTGATGCGGCCTCGTGGATCTGCCAATCCGTTAAATCATCAGTGCCTGTTTGATACGGTTGACGCTGCTTCTTGCGATAGATATTGATGTAGGTGTTCGTGAGAATACGAAAAAGCCAGGCCTTCATGTTCGTGCCATCTACAAAGGAGTCAAACGCCGCAAATGCTTTTACGTAGGTCTCTTGCACGAGATCTTCAGCATCTGTGGGATTACGTGTCATTCGAAGTGCGGCTCCATAGAGTTTGTCCATCAAGGGCATGGAGTCGCGCTCAAAGCGCTCGGACCGCGCATTCGCCGTCTCAATAGCGGCTTCGACCATAGCGTTTGTATTCTCAGTCATCGAGGGGAATCCTATTGCTGCGGTTCTGGTATCAAAGAGGAGCACACCTCTTGAAACTCCGATGGGCCCGCGGGTATTCCGGGCAGGGCTGAAACTAACGCCGGTCCGTTGTTGCTCACCTTATTTACCACGGTCGACACCGGGTAGGAAGCCAACGGAACCGAGGTTGTTGCCCCGGCCAAGGCCAATTCGCCGCCAACGCAGTGGTCGAGCCAACCGGAGCGATCTTCGCGCGCGATCAACACCGGCATCCGGTCGTGAATCTGCGAGATATCCCCTTTGGAGGCGGTCGTGATGATCGTGCAGGTCATCAACCAGGCTGCCGGATTTGGCTCAGCGACACTTGGGTCCCGCCACCACTCGTAAAGCCCCGCCATCGCCAGCGGTGCTCCATCAGCTGCATGTATGTAGAACGGCTGCTTTGGTGGGGCGGACCACTCGTAATAGCCATTGGCCGGAATTAGGCAGCGCCGCTTACCAAACGCACTGCGAAATGAGGGTTTATCAGCAACGGTCTCAACACGGGCATTAATCATGCGTGAAGCCATCGACCTATCTTTGGCCCAGGAGGGAACTAGCCCCCAGTGGGCAACTTCGAGTGCATTACCGGGCGTAGCGCTGTCCTTATTGTCCACGACCACATATACCCGCTTTGTTGGTGCCACGTTGTAATCAGCTAATAGGTTCTCCACCGGAGGAATAATGACTTCAAATTCGGCAACTAGGGCAGCTGGGTCGAGGGCCGCTACATATCGTCCGCACATGGACTAAGAATCCTCCATCTCAGCCGATGGGTCAGTGCTTCTGAAAAGCATTAACTGCTGTCGGAAATTATCGAGTCGGCCGACAAGGGAGACCGAAGCAAGCACATCACTTACGACTTCATTATGGCCAACAAGTTCATCCGCGGTAAGCCGCAATCGTGCGTGGAATTCCTCGTCAACCTCTGCCAGCCTGTGCTCATTGGTACCTCCAAGTGGCTCCCCCTGCGCACCGAGTGCCACTCGAGCCATCTCCGCGGCCAGCGCTGTCACCTTGCGTAGTTCGTCAGCAGTAAGGCTGGGCTGCAAGTCGCGGTCATAGAGCAAATTAGCCGCCCCTGCGATTCCACGAATTTGGATGACGATCCCACCCATCGCTCGTAGTTGCAGCGCATCTGCGTCGAGCCGGCTTCTGACCTTATTCCCACGCGGATTAAATTGCACACTCTCCGCTAATCGCCCCAGTTCGCTCAATGCATCCGCCATGAGAGGCTGCAAGGCTCGGCTCGCGGTGATGTACTCGTGAATCTCATCATTCTTCAAAGGGCCCTTGGCTCGACCACTTTCGCTTCCTATCGCTTCTAACAAGGCAATTGCTGCATCACGCGGCAGTTTCAGTTTCGCCTCAAAAATCTCCGGCTTAGGTCGAGGCGGGTAGATATAGATTGCAGCGATGCCAATTGCTCCCCCGATTACCACATCCAACACCCGCCAAAGATCCTGCGTGAAGGTGTTTGGACCGATCGCCATCACAAAAATTACCGCGGTCGGGATCTGCAGCTGACCACCAATCGACCAGGGCAGGGCTCGCGCGACGAGAAGTGAAACGAGCGTCGCGATGGCAAAAGACCACCAGGTCAAGCCGACCCAGTTAACCCACAATGCCGAAACCAAGACTGCAGCCCCGCTACCGATGATCCGCTGGAGCGAGACACCCAAAGTGCTCCAAGGTGAAGTTTGTACGACCAAGAGCGCCGTCAGCGGTGCAAAAAAACCTAATTGGCTATGCGTCAGCGAAATTGCGACCAGCCACGAGACGCTAATCGCCAGTGCTACCCGCACCACTTGGCCAATGGATCCGAGGCCGCGCCCCCCTTGTAGGAGCACCCCCGAAATACTCATTTCGGGGAGCAGGTCTAGTCCGTGATTGGTCTTGGCCACCGGCCCAGCGTAGTGCCAATGAGCGGACCTCATATGCTGTTGCGTATGGCTGAAATGAGTCGTCGGACTGTTCTTGTCGCGGGGGTTTCCCTAGGGTTCGCAATGACGACTTCGGGGGCAACGGCACTGCGTGCTTTAGCCGCTGATGGGGTGCGCACCGTCAACGTCCTAGGTGATTACACGATCCGTAATGCCACGACCGGGTGCCAGGTTTCCGTCACCGTACGTAAAGGCATACGGAGCATCACCTCGAATGGATTACCCGATTATCAACCAGGCACCTTCCCTAATTCGGGTAACCCCAACGCCATTAGCGCGCAGAACTATTCATACTCCTTGCCGACGAAACCAAAACTCACGACGATCACGCCATTCGACATCCCGCAGTCATTCGGTATCTCAGTTGACGGAGTGCTCTTCGATCCTTTCGCCGCCGAGTATTGGAACAAAGACCGGAACAGCGGTTGGCAGTACTACGCACTAGGTGGTGGGGTCGACTTAGGTATTGACCAGAACAATGCTCATGTGCAGCCCAGTGGCGCCTACCACTTGCACGGTGTCCCCGATGGCCTCCTCAAAGTCCTTGGGAGTTCGCGGCATTCACCACTTGTTGGATGGGCCGGTGATGGCTTTCCTATCTACGTACGCAACGGTTACGCGAATTCGAAGAAGGCCGGCAAGGTCCGGGCCATAAAATCGTCTTACCAACTCAAAACCGGTACGCGCCCCTCCGGGCCGGGCGGCACCTACAACGGCTGGTTCAATCAGGACTACGAGTACATAGCTGGTTCTGGTGATCTCGACGCGGCTAACGGGCGCTTTTGCGTGACACCTGACCACCCCAAGGGCACCTACGCGTATTTCATCACCGACGGTTTCCCAAGTGTGCCAAATGCCTTCGCGGGAAGCATCGCATCAAGTTTCCTCGCGAAAGCACCTACCGGTGGAGCACCTACTGGCGGACCACCATCCGGCGGCGGACCACCTACTGGCGGACCACCCGGCGGCGGACCACCCCCTAGGGCTAAGGGCTGATGCCCGCAGCCAACACCCCGGGCGGTGAGCCGAAAGCGGCTACCAGCTTTTGGCCAGCACCCACCGCTGATGCCCCCGTATCCGCCAAGGTGTCGGTACCAGGATCGAAATCTGCGACCAACCGCGCCCTCATTCTTGCCGCACTTGCTGACGGCCCAAGTCAGATTATTGACGCACTAGATGCCCGCGATACCCGGTTGATGATCAATGCCTTAGTTGCCATTGGCGTCGATATCGAAATAACTCCTGGCCGCCAACCCGGCAACTTTGACCTACTTGTCACCCCTAGACCACTACGCGGCCCAGCAACAATCGATGTCGGATTAGCGGGCACCGTAATGCGATTTGTTCCACCACTCGCAGCGCTCGCTACCGGTGAAGTGAATTTTGACGGGGATATTGGTGCCCGCAGCAGACCCATGGGGGCCACTCTTAATGCACTTAGCGACCTTGGCGTTAGCGTTACCGGTGAACAGTTGCCATTTACCATCGTCGCAACTGGTTCCGTCTCCGGTGGTCAAGTGACAATCGATGCGTCAACATCAAGTCAGTTCGTCTCTGCTCTCCTGCTATCAGGTGCCAGATACGAAAATGGAATCACGATTGCGCATGTTGGGCCGCCGGTACCAAGTCAGCCCCATATTGAGATGACCATTGAAATGCTGGCAGAGCACGGCGTCGAAGTTGATACGTCAATAGTCAATACCTGGCAGATTCGACGTCAAACCATCCGGGCAATTGATCGGCGGATTGAACCTGACTTATCCAATGCTGCCCCCTTCCTTGCAGCCGCAATGGTTACCAAGGGAACCGTGACCATTAATGGCTGGCCGGCATCGACCAGCCAACCCGGCGATGCCTTACGCGGACTCCTTCAGCGCATGGGCGCCCAAGTCAGTCTTGATGAAACCGGCTTGACGGTTTCAATGTCAGGTGACATTTTGGGCATCGATGCCGACCTCAGCGCGGTTGGTGAATTGACGCCAACTATCGCCGCACTGGCTGCGGTGGCCAATGGCCAAAGCCACTTAACGGGTATCGCGCATTTACGCGGCCATGAGACCGATCGTCTCAAAGCACTTGCGCACGAAATAACGCATCTGGGTGGCGATGCCGTAGAAACACCTGATGGCCTGCATATCCGTCCAACTTTCATGCATGGCGGCCGTTGGGCCACCTATGCCGATCATCGGATGGCGACGGCTGGTGCCGTAATCGGCCTGCATGTGCGCAATGTTGAAATCGAAGACATCTCAACCACCGAGAAAACTCTTCCCGACTTCCCGGGCCGCTGGTCGCAAATGCTGGGTGCCGAAATTTCTACCGGTGACGCGTGAGCCGACAGCGCGAGCGCATGAATCGCCTCGACGAGGATGACGTACGCATTCGGCCCACCCGCGGCAAGTCAAGACCCAGATCAAAGGATCGCCCTGCACACGATGAAGCCAAGGCTGGAACCGTAGTAGCCGTTGATCGCGGTCGATTCACGGTGGCCTTGGCCGACAGCGAGACCAACGATGAGCGCACGATTATCTACGCGGTTAAGGCTCGCGAGATCGGGCGAAAAGGCCTCGTCGTCGGCGATTTCGTCGACCTCGTCGGTGATCTCAGCGGCACCGAAGACACCCAAGCTCGAATTGTTCGACGCCAGGAGCGAATATCAACTCTGCGCCGCACCGCCGATGACACTGACCCGGTCGAGCGAGTCATCGTTGCCAACGCAACCCAACTTGCGGTGGTAACCGCCACTATCAACCCCGACCCGAGCCCGGGACTGATCGACCGAGCATTTGTTGCCGCCTACGATGCCGGAATCCAGCCGATGCTGATAGTCACTAAAACCGACCTACATTCTCCGGCTGAGCTGAACCGTATGTATGTGCCACTCGATATTCCAGTTTTCGAAATTCACAAGAAACTACCGACACCGGCTTTAGTCGATGCACTGCGAAATCAGGTAACAGTCGTAGTCGGCCACTCCGGAGTTGGTAAATCCACACTGGTAAATGCAATTGTGCCCGGCACCGATAGATCGACCGGTGGCGTTAACCTCGTGACGGGCAAGGGCCGGCACACCTCGACCAGTGTTGTTGCCATACCGCTGGCCGGCGGCGGATGGATTGTCGATACTCCGGGTATTCGTTCATTTGGCCTCGCTCACGTCAACGCCGATCGCGTAATTAGTTCATTTGCGGATTTGGCACCCGGCATCACCAACTGCCCGCGGGCCTGCTCGCACGATGAACCAGATTGTGGTCTAAACCTGTGGGCTCCTGATCAGCCACCTGCGGTACAAGAACGCCTTGCCTCAATGCGCAGGCTACTTGCCGGGGTGGCGCTACCAGCCGGTTAATTGGTTTGCGAGATTTTGAACAACCAGGTCGCTTCAGCCCCAGTGTGCCCAACTCGGATAACCCAATAAGTTGCGAACACCGCCAGCATAATTAGTAAAACGGCCAGGAATCGAAGCCATACCGGTCGGTGTCGATTGCCGGGGATGCCTCGATCAACGAGCCAAAACACAAGAAGCACCACGAAGAACGCGAACGCTATCAACGGCATTTTATCGCCAAGTTCTGAATGCACCTGCGGTAGGCCCACCCGCGCCGCCAAGGCCTCACCAGACTCCTTGCTGATCAACGAGAGCCCAACACAGGCAAACGCGAATAGCACTACCAATGGAGCGAAGCGCCGGGAGAAACGCGGCCAGCAAGCCATGAAAATTGCCCCAATGGCGCACAGGGGTAAAAGCACCACAACCGAGTGAACCACCAAGGCGTGAACCGGGAGTCCAAATACTGTGTCTAACGGCAAGTCCACATAAACAAATATATTGGCAACCGATAGATTTCAGCGCGTGACACCCGACTCCGCGTCTGACCTTGAGCTCGCACTCTCAATGGCTGACACCGCCGATGCAATCACGATGGCGCACTTTCTGTCACTTGACCTAGTAATAGATACAAAACCGGACTTAACACCGGTAACCGAGGCCGATCGCCATTGCGAGCAAACCTTACGAAAGTTGCTAAGCGAGCATCGCCCAACAGATGCCGTGCTCGGCGAGGAATTCGGTGTCACCGGCGATTCGAATCGTCAGTGGATTATCGACCCAATCGACGGCACGAAAAACTACGTACGCGGGGTGCCAGTGTGGGCAACTTTGATTGCGTTGGCCCTGAATGACGAAGTAGTTATTGGGGTGGTCTCCGCACCGGCGCTCGGCCGGCGCTGGTGGGCCCGGGTTGGCGGTGGCGCTTGGGAGTCAACATTTGGCGCACCTGCCACCGGCTTGCGGGTTAGTTCAGTGCACTCGATCGCCGATGCCTCATTGTCTTATTCGGATTCAGTGGGCTGGGAGAGCACGCTGCCGAAATTGGTCGCTGCCACTTGGCGTCAGCGCGCCTATGGTGATTTTTGGTCGCATATGCTCGTGGCTGAAGGCGCCGTGGATCTATCAGTGGAGCCGGCAGACCTAGGCCCATGGGATGTTGCAGCACTGATCCCGATAGTCACCGAAGCCGGTGGCACCATCACCGCCATAGACGGCACCCCGGCATTACGGGGCGAGTCTGCGGTTGCATCCAATGGCCTGCTGCATCAGGACTTACTTCGGCTACTCGCCGACTGAGCTAACTCGCTCGCGAACCACCAATGGCATTCCCGCGGGTGGCCTTATCGTTACCAACGGGTTACCCGCGGGCAATTGGGCTCCGCTCGCAAACTCGACTTCGAATCGCCCGCCCAAACCGGCCAACATCAAAACTCCTTCAAGATAGGAGAAATCGCGACCGACACAAAGCCGTGGGCCATAGCCGAATGGAATGAACGCGGTGCGATTTATTTTACCTCCCAGGAATCTATCTGGATCGAAATCATTTGGATCCGTCCAGATATCTGGGTGCCTGTGCAATAAATATGGACTCAAGATGATGA
>WLHM01000030.1 GCA_009702725.1 Actinomycetota bacterium
GGCTAGATGATTCTACCTGCGTACTGGCGTTATTTGTAGAAGTAGTAGTGGTGACCGGCTCCCAAATTGCGCTTTGTAACGGTGTGGTGGTCGGCTCTGTCTCAATGGCTTTATCTACGGTGAACGTTACCGAGGCTTGCTCAACTTGCCCGCCGTATACCCCGTAACCGGTCAAGGTGTACTCACCAGCTTTGCTGTATGTATGTGAAGTCGGGAAGGAGTTGATGGCGCGCAAGTCCGTTGGGCCACCGAATCCGGTGCCATCGCCGTAAGTTACATAAAAGAACGGAGCGGCTGCATACTCACCCAATGCCGACAAGATGGCAGAGAAATTTAAATTAGTTGGACTTTTTGCTGCGCCCGGCGTGACAGTGAAGGTCGGCAGGTTGGATATGTCAAATTTGTTCGACTCATCCTCAAGCGGCGTGGTGCAGGGGGCCGGTAGCGGGTTGTTAGCCGGTGAGGGGGTGCAGTCAACCACATTGTCGTCAGTGAGAGCCGATCCAGCGGGCGCAAGCAGTATTGCCGGGACTGCTACCAAGGCGCTGGCGAGCAGCACCTTCGTGCAAAGTTTGATTGCGGCCATGTGTTCCTCACTTTTGGATCAGTTGATAGGAGTGGTGGCATTCTAAGGCTAGTTCACATGGCAGCCACTTTGGGCTATTTGTTAGCAACTGGTCGCCCGCGGCCCTGTGGAGGTCACTTAGTGCGGTACTAACTGGCTGTAATATCCAAGATCAATTTTCCGGTGTTGTCTCCGCTAAAGAGGCGCAAAAACACGTCGTGGAAGTCGGCGACCTTGCCGGGAACGATGGTCTCGGGGGCGATGATCTTGCCCTCCTTCACCCATTGCGCCAAGCGCTTTCGCGCAATCGGGTATTCGTCGGCATGGTCAAAGACCAAGAAACCCTGCATTGTCCCGCGTCTTACAAGCAATGCCAGATAGTTAGACGGCCCTGGCGTCGAAGACTCAGCGTTGTACTGGGAAATAGCACCGCAAATTACAATGCGCGCGTGCATGGCCAAATGGCCAAGTGCCGTATTTAGAATTCCTCCGCCGACATTGTCGAAATAGACGTCGACACCGGTGGGGCAGTGTTGCTGGAAACTTTCGCGTAGCGGCTCATTTTTGTAATCAATCGCGGCGTCGAAGCCGAGTTCATCAACGACATAGCCACACTTAGCCGGCCCACCGGCCAAGCCGATCGTGCGGCAACCATTTATCTTCGCGAGTTGGCCCACGATGGAGCCAACAGCGCCGGCGGCGGCCGAAACAACAACGGTGTCGCCAGCACGTGGCCGGCCATAGTTAAAGAAACCGAAATAGGCTGTCATGCCGGTCATCCCAAGTACACCTAGGTACATCGATGGGGTGCCGAGCTTAGGGTCAATTAGCGTGACACCGGTGCCGCCTGAAATCGCATACTCCTGAACACCAAAAGTGCCAAGCACATAGTCACCGACCTTGAATCTAGGGTGGCTGGAGATGACAACTTCGCCTACGGCGCCGGCGCGCATCACCTCATCAATTGCCACCGGTGGCAGGTACGAGGGGCGGTCATCGAGCCACCCGCGCATGGCGGGATCCAAGGAGATCATGGTGATGCGAACTAGGAATTCGCCGGGGCCGGGCTCGGGAATGTCATGGGTTTCTCTACGCCAGTCCGCAGCCACGGGTAGGCCGGAAGGGCGGCGGGCCAAGTGGATGGAGGTATTACTGCTAACGCCACTGTTTTCGAGATAAGTCATAACTAACCTTTGCACACTACCTCTGAATTGGGCTCACAATGGCTGGTGGTGGCCTAGATTCTGTTCTTATGACCAACCCCGTTAGCCACACCCAGTCAATCAAGTTGCCGAAAGTGCTGTTCGGGATCAACGCCTTAGTGGCTTGGTGCGGGGTGTTGCTCTCATTCACCCTTTACGCCAGCGGCTACTACCCACCTGACACGAGTAATCCAACGCTCTTGGGCAATAACCCGGCGGGTATTGACGGTTTAGTGGGGCGGCTACTTGATTGGATTACCTACTTCACAATTCTCAGCAATCTAATTGTCGCGATCGTGCTGACTTTGCTGTTTTTGCGTCCTGGCCGCGATAGCAAAATCATGCGGGTGCTCCGGCTAGATACCTTGCTTATGATCATCATCACGGGAGTCATTTACAACCTTTTACTTGGGCCAGGAGTTTCGCACGAAGGCTGGGATTTCTTCTCTAATGGACTCCAGCATGTGATCACCCCAATTCTGACTGTGCTGGTTTGGCTCATCGTTGGCCCGCGCCGGTGGATTAACCTCAAGGTGATTGCCCTGTCATTGATCATCCCCATTCTTTGGGCGGCGTTCGCCCTCGTTCGTGGCGCAGTTATTGGGGCTTATCCGTATTCATTCCTGGATGTCGCGACCAAGGGGCTACCAAGTGTGCTGGCTTTTATCGGCGTGATTTTGGTTGTTGCAGTTATCTTGGCGCTGGTCCTAATGGGTATCGATGCGGCGATCTCCTCCTTGTCTCGGCGCGCGAAACGTAGCTGAGGTCCCCGACATAAGATGTTGAGTGGAACGGTGGCGACAAACGGGTAAGGGAGGCCAGCGCGAATGGGCGCTTTGCTCGCGTTGGCATCTAGTCTCACTTGGGGCGTTGCGGATTTCATGGGTGGCCTGGCGGCAAGGCGGGCGGGCCCGGTGCACGTGCTAGCGGTGTCGTACCCAGCCGGGGCGATTGTCCTGACGTTTTTTGCACTGTTCCTTATCCCGGGTGAGTTTTCAACCGGAGTGGTGATCTGGGGTGGCGCCGCCGGTTGCGTGGGCGCCTTAGCTATCGGTCTCTTATATATGGCGCTATCGCGTGGCCCAATGGGAATTGTTTCACCGATCACCGCGGTGATGGCCGGGGCCATTCCAGTTTTCGTTGGTCTGATACGTGGTGAGTCACTCTCAGCCTTGGCGGTATTCGGTATTGCCTGCGCCGGGGTGGCCGTAGTACTGGTCAGCCGCGAGACCGGCGAAACTGCCAAGGTGACGATGTCGACGATCGGTTTAGCAATAGCCAGCGGCGTAGCGATCGGGATCTATCTCTCGGCGATTGGTTCAGCACCGGCAGACTCAGGCGTATGGGCGGCAACCTTTGGGCGCTGGGTTTCAACATTAGTTTTACTCGTCGTACTGCTGATCTTTGCTCGCCCATTTGTGAGCCACGGGTTCCCGTGGGCTCTCGTAATCGCATCCGGTGTTTTGGATGCTCTAGCTAACGGAGTATTTCAGTTGGCATCGCAGAATGGTCAACTGTCGGTGGTGGCCGTCATGGGCTCGCTCTATCCGGTCGCGACAGTTATTTTGGCCTGGGTGTTAATCAAGGAGCGCCTGAATAAGATCCAATTAGTCGGGGTGGGACTAGCGCTCTTTGCCGCCGCAACATTGTCATTTAGTTCATGATTTGTTAACTGTGATGGAAAGGCCCAGATGATCACCGCCGAAAGACATGGCAATGTCAGCGTGCTCCGCATGGACTACGCGAAAGTAAATGTCATCGATCTGGAGTTCATGACTGCAATCGTTGAGCAGTTTCGTGCCGTCCCCGCAACCGATGCAATTGTGCTTACCGGCAACGGTAGAGCGTTTTCGGCGGGAGTGAATTTGAAGCGTTTAATGGTGGACGATCTCAGCTATACCTCCGAATTTTTAGACATGCTTTCCGGAGCAATTTTGGAAGTGTTCCTTCACCCACGCCCGGTGATCGCTGCGATTGACGGGCACGCGATAGCGGGTGGATTCATTCTTGCGGCGGCCTGTGATCTGCGATTGATGTCGGCGGGCTTGACCGGTATGACCGAGCTCAAAGTAGGAGTACCGCTTCCGTCAATCCTCCGTGAAATCGCTCGCCACAGCATTGGCCACTACACCCAGTCTTTAGTGCTTACGGGCGATCTGATCGATGCGCAGCGCGCCTATGAAATCGGCTTTGTCGATGCGGTAGTCGAACCGGAGAAGTTACTTGATGAAGCGATCACTCGTGCTGCTTTGCTGGCTGCCGTCCCGGCTGCCACCTACGCACTAACCAAGCGGACCTTGAAGTTCGAGGCGGTGCAACGCATGGAAGTGGCGGAGCCTGAATTCGGCGCAGAAATCCGCGCGACCTGGCACGATCCCGAAATTAGGGCCGTTATTGCTGAGTACTTGGAATCAATCGCTCGGAAGTAACGGCTGCGCCGAATACCTAGCCTTAAGTGCAATGTGGATCAAAGGTAACTGCATTGGCACTCTTGCCCACGCGGCAATTTTGTGGGGAGTGCTCGTGCGTGAAGAATTTTGAACTGTGATCGCGTATTGCCAGTTGCCAGCCCAGACTCCAACTAGCAGCGTGGCTGAGGCGACAGGTGCCCAGCGGGCCCGCGTGAGTAAACCAACCCCGCAGGCGATCTCGGCAACGCCGCTGGCGTAGTTGATCGCGCGATGCGCGGGCAGGGCTTTTGGTAGCAAAGGCTCAAAGACCGAGGGCTTAATTAGGTGGATGATGCCGCTTACCACGAATGAGCCGGCGAGAATCTTGGTACCAACTGTCGAATGCGTGTCCATAGGACAAGTGTCTCGCGGTTTTTAGGTATGTGCACTGACACTGCGGAGTGGACCTAGATAGACGATGGACCTGAATAACCAATGGAAAGGTGGCCTGCCCCTCGGGCAGGCCACCTTTCTTAGGCTTTAGAGATTACGCGAGAAAATTGCGTCAATCTCAGATTGGTCTGCCGGGGTTAGTGCGCGGGCGCGCTGCCTATCCCATTCCCGATGGATTTGCCGGCGCTTTGCGTCCTCACGGCTAAGGGACTCACGGTCAAACATTGATGCGAAAATGCTCGCGAAGGGCTTCACGGAGGGTAACTCCTAATTCATTGTGTTGGTGCGGATGATCTGGGGTTTTCCAGATATACCGTGGTCGGTGGGCGGGTGTGCCCGTTGACCAATGCAATTGTCCCGCACATTTGGCGCCCCCTGAACGAAAAAAGGGGGGTTTGTGCGCGAATTCACAAACTGTTCACCTATATCGTGAGCAAAGGTGGGACAGGTCACAAATTCGCCGCTTCTTGATGGCATGTGCGACGATCCACCCTTAGCTATTAACTGTTTACCCTTGCACAGGAGGTACTAGTGGGAACGCGGATCACCTATTCGCCAAAGGTGTTCATTCCGCTTACCATGCTGTGCCGCGATCGCTGCGGCTACTGCACTTTTGCGCAGTCTCCGGCGCATTTGCCGGCGCCCTACCTAAGCCCTGCCGAAGTACTAGCCATCGCCCGCCAAGGCGCAGAGTCGGGCTGCCATGAGGCCTTGTTCACCCTAGGCGAGCTACCCGAGGATAGGTACCCGGTAGCCCAGCAGTGGCTCACCGAGGCGGGTTACGCGACTACCGTCGAATATGTAGCGGCTATGTGCCAAATGGTGCTGGATGAAACCGGTCTTTTGCCGCATGCAAACGCCGGGGCACTGGGCCTTGATGACCTCGCAATGCTGCGCAAGGTGTCTCCAAGTCAGGGCATGATGATCGAGTCTTTGCGTCCAGATCTGGCGGCGCATCGCGGGGCACCTGATAAAACGCCGGAGCGTCGACTTGCCACTTTGCATTTCGCGGGGGAGTTGCAAATCCCATTTACCACCGGCATCCTCATCGGTATTGGTGAAACCCGCGACGACCGCATCGAGGCGCTGGAGGCGATCGCAGCTGCGCATCAACGTTACGGGCACGTCCAGGAGGTCATAGTCCAGAACTTTGTTCCCAAGCCTGGCACTTTGATGCGCGATCACCCAGCGTGCTCGATAGACGATCTAGTCGATGCGATAGCACTGGCCCGCATGATTTTGCCCGCCGATGTGCACCTACAGGCGCCACCGAACTTAGTTGACGATCCAGCGGTGTTAATCGAAGCCGGTATCGATGATTTCGGCGGGATATCGCCGGTAACCGCCGACCATGTCAATCCCGAGAAGCCATGGCCGAGTATCGAGTCGCTACGGGCGGTAGTTGAATCGCGTGGGCTCTCGCTCGTGCCACGCCTCACGCTTTATCCGGAGTTTGCACTCGACCCTGGGCGCTGGCTCGACGAGAACGTTCGGTTTGCGGTCCTAGATAGAAGTGACGCCGAGGGCTTTGGCCGCGATGACCCGGGTGCCACTTTCCCTGAGCGCCATGAAGCTGCCGCGAACGTTGGTACCGGAGCTGAAGTCGTGCAAATCGGTCGGCGGTCTACCGCGTGGTATTCAGGCGCCGACCGATCACCGATGTCACTAATTGGCGAATCAAGCATGCGAGCACCGATCCAGGGTGCAGTTCGTGAAGTTCTAGCTGGCGCCGAAGCCGGACAAGAACTTGATGTGGCCGAGATCACCACTTTGTTCACCGCGCGCGGTGCCGAAGTTACTGCGGTCGCGGCCTTTGCTGATGATTTACGGGCAAAAGTAAATGGCGATGAGGTTACGTTCGTCCACAACCGCAATATCAACTACACGAATGTCTGTACCTTCAAGTGCACCTTCTGTGGTTTCTCCAAAGGGCCGATGTCCTTGAATCTGCGCGGGGCCCCTTATCTGCTGACCAATGAGCAAATTGCCGACCGGGTGCGCGAGGCTGCGGCCCTCGGGGCCACCGAGGTTTGCCTTCAGGGTGGGATTCATCCCGACTTTGATGGTGACTACTACGTCGAGGTGTGTCGTACCGTAAAAGCCGCTGTCCCTGACATGCACATCCACGGATTCACCGCCCTTGAAGTTACCGAAGGGGCGCGCCGATTGGGTGAGCCGCTGCGCGAGTACCTGCTTCGCATGAAGGAGGCCGGATTGAGTTCCCTTCCGGGTACCGCGGCCGAGATCTTGGATGACGAGATCCGGGCGATATTGTGCCCCGACAAAGTCAATACCGAACAGTGGCTCGAGTGCCATGAGATTGCCCACGATATTGGGTTGCGCTCGAATGTGACGATCATGTTTGGCAGTGTTGAGCAACCGGTGAACTGGGCTCGACACATCGTGCGTACCCGTGATTTACAAAAGCGCACCGGTGGGTTCACCGAGTTTGTGCCGCTACCGTTCGTCCATATGGCCTCACCTATTTACTTAAAGCGGCGGGCTCGGCGTGGCCCGACTTGGCGCGAGACGGTGCTCATGCATGCGGTCGGGCGCATTGCGTATCACGGGCAGATAAGTAATATTCAAGCGTCGTGGGTCAAGTTGGGTGTTGAAGGTGCGCGTCAATTGCTGCAGGCCGGAGTTAACGACCTTGGTGGCACTTTGATGGACGAAAATATCTCCCGTGCCGCTGGTGCTGCCCATGGCCAGGGGTTGACACCGGACGATTTTCAGGCAGTCTGCGATCCGATTGGCCGCACCGCACGTGAGCGCACCACTTTTTATGGTTTGAGTCCACGTAATGAAGGCGTGGTGTCAGTATGAAGGTTAGGTCGCTTGTTACTACTACCCAAGAGACCTGCAGTGAAGCGGGCGCAGCGGTAAATCCACCGACGATAATCGTGATTGCTGCCGCGGTGGTGCAAAACCCACTCGCCGGAAAAGGCAAAGTCGAGGATTTAGGCGAGCTTGAAGAACTTGGCCGCGAATCCACTGAGTTATTGGTGAAGCAGGCCCTTCGCGCGTTAGCCGCAATGGGTGTCCAGCCAGATGCAGTACGCGGCTACGGCAAGGGTGCGATCGTTGGTGTTGATGGTGATCGTGAACACACCGCTGCAGTTCTGCACCCGCGTTTTGGGGCCCCGGTTCGGGCGGCAATCGGTGGTGGCGCAGACATCATCCCCGGCACTAAGAAGGTCGGTGGCCCGGGTGCGCAGATCACCATGCCGATTGGCAATAAAGATGACCGCTGGGTCTTCGATGACATGGATTCGATTGATCTGTCAATCCCCCACGCCCCGCATGCCGATGAAATGGTCATTGCTTTGGTGCTTAGCACCGGCGGTCGACCAAATGCCCGCGTGAAGAAACCTATTTAAGGAGCCCGATGTTCAAGGCCATGATCATGTTGACCCGGCGCGATGACCTAACTCACGAACAGTTCGCGCAGTGGTGGCTTCAGGAGCATGCGCCCATGGCACGTGAACTACCCGATGTGCGGCGCATCGTCTTTAATCTCGTGGATCAAACTCCTGATGCGCCCTGTGATGGGATAACCGAACTCTGGTTTGACTCCCGTGAAGATTTCGACGCGGCCTACGCAACCGAAATCGGCAAAAACGTAGCGGCCGACTCTTTGGCGCATCTGACTTCGCGCGTGCGCTTATTTGTTGATGAGCAATCGGTAGCCTGAAGAAGTAATATATGTGGCCCGAGAAAGTGAGCGGTCCGGTGCCTAAGCGCTCGTATCTCGGCACACCGGCAACGGCACCTGGCCCGGCCGGGCCGCAAATGTTTAAAGCCTTCGGGCAAATTCGCAACAACCCCTTGATGTATCTAAATCGCGTGTGGCAAGAGTACGGCGATGTTGTGCAATTTCCGATTCCGCGCCCGCCGACTTACCTGGTGGTAGATCCATCGGGGGTTGAGCGGGTGCTCTTGGGCAGCGCTCGCTACTACGGTAAGTCGACAATCCAGTACCGAGCCTTATCGCTGGTAACCGGTGAGGGTTTGTTGACTGCTGACACGGAGGCGTGGCGGCGCCAGCGGCCGATGGTGCAGCCGGCTTTTCATCACGAGAGCCTTGCTGAGATAGCCGCTCACATTGGCGTCGCTATCGATCGCATTTCCACTGATTGGCGTCGTGCAGGTTCCGGCACGGTAATTGATGTTGATGCAGCGATGATGCACGGTGCATTGGAGGTGGTCGGCCATGCATTATTCGGCACCGACCTATCTCGAGATGCTGAGCAATTGGCCAGCGCAACATTAAGTGCACTAGACGTTGTAATCGCCCGGGCTCGAGTGCCGGTTTCGCCGCCGGATTGGGTTCCGACGCCCGCGAATCGAATATTGCGTCGGGCCAATGGTCAATTAGACGCGGCGGTGCATGCGATGATTCAAGAGCGACGTGCAAAAAATCGTAATCCACCATCCGACATGCTAGATATTTTGCTTTCGGTTCGCGATGATCACGGTGTTGGGCTCACCGAAATTGAGATCCGCAATCAGATGGTTACGTTCATTGTCGCAGGGCACGAGACCGTAGCCAGCGCCTTGACTTGGGCGTGGGGTTTACTCGCGGCTAACCCGGGATGGCAAAAACGAATGCAGGCTGAAATCGACGAGGTAATTGGCGGACGGCAGGTTACGTTTGCTGACTATGCGAATTTGCCGGTAACTAGGGCTATTTTTGATGAAGTCTTACGCATGTATCCGCCGGCATGGTTGATTACCCGAAAAGCACTTGTCGACGACGTGCTTGGCGGCTGTGAGATCCCGGCCGGCGCGCTCATCATCTTGAGTCCATATTTATTGCAC
>WLHM01000031.1 GCA_009702725.1 Actinomycetota bacterium
GGAAACCGGCAATTCACCAAGAAATACTTCGCCGGTTGCACCATCCAATGAGATGAAGTCACCCTCGCGGATTGTCCAGGACGTTCCATCGACCGAGGTGGCAACGGCGACACCGCCGGCTTCATCAACAACAAGCGCATCGGCTCCGCAAACCGCGGGCTTACCCATGCCTCGGGCCACAACGGCCGCATGACTGGTCTTACCGCCACGGCTGGTCAAAATGCCGACCGCGGCCACCATGCCGGCAAGATCATCCGGGTTAGTCTCGCGCCGCACCAAGACCACCGGGCGCCCCATTTCTGCCCAGTCCACCGCAACAGCAGGGTCAAAAACCGCTTGCCCGACCGCGGCACCCGGTGAAGCAGCGATCCCCTTAGTGATCACGGTGCGATTACTCCCCACCGTTAGTTGTGGAACCAGTAATTGAGTTAGTTGGGCGCCGCTGACTCGCGCAAGTGCTTCGTCCTCGGTAATCAAACCCTCGTCCAAGAATTCGCAGGCAATTCGAAAAGCAGCGCCCGCCGTACGTTTGCCCACTCGTGTTTGTAGCATCCAGAGCTTGCCGCGCTCAACGGTGAACTCGATATCGCAAAGGTCGCGGTAGTGGGTCTCAAGGCGCCGCATCGTAAGTGATAGTTGCTCGGCTACTTCGTGGTTTTGCACGGCCAGATCAGCCAAAGTTAAGGTATTGCGGATACCAGCAACAACGTCTTCGCCTTGGGCATTTGGCAAATAGTCACCGTAATGGCCAGCCGACCCGGTTGCCGGATCGCGCGTGAAAGCTACACCTGTTCCTGAATCCTCCCCCTGATTACCAAACACCATCGTACAAACGTTGACGGCTGTACCAAGGTCATTGGGGATGCGCTCGCGCCGGCGATAAAGTTTGGCGCGGTCTCCATTCCAAGACTCGAACACCGCGTGTACTGCGAGGTCGAGCTGCTCGCGGGGGTGCTGCGGAAACTCTCTTCCGGTTTGCTCGCGGATGATGGCCTTGTACCTTTCCACCAACGCCTGTAAGGATTCAAAGTCGAGAGCGCTTTCATTCTGAACGCCCGCGGCATGGACCGCCGCCTCAAGCTCATTTGTGAAAAATCTAGGGTCGACGCCCAGCACAGTGCGCCCAAACATCGAAATTAGCCGGCGATAAGAGTCCCACGCAAAGCGGGCATCTCCCGAGATGGCTATCAAACCTTTCACCGAAGCATCATTTAGGCCGACATTGAGAATGGTGTCCATCATTCCTGGCATCGAGAACACGGCACCTGATCGCACGGAGACAAGGAGCGGATCATGGACGTCACCAAGTCGTCGATTTAGGTGGTCTTCAAGGCGTCGCAGGGCCGCCGTGACTTGCACCCGGAGGTTTGCCGGCTCTTGGTTATTGAGCAGGAACCACCTGCAAGCATCGGTGGTAATAGTGAAACCAGGAGGCACTGGCAACCCGAGGCGCGTCATCTCTGCAAGATTTGCGCCTTTGCCGCCAAGGAGATCCTTTTGTTCGCGACCGCCCTCGGTGAAATCAAATACGTACCGGATCTCAGCCATGATTAGTTCATGAACTTCAGTCGGACACTACTTACAGTTGTTCCGTAAGTAAATTGAATAACAGTAATCCCTGAATGCTTTGGCACTACAGGAAAAGCAATGTAGGCGCCATAGCTACTGCCGCCCGCTGGCGATGGGTCGGGTAATTGCCGTAGCGCTCCAACAGTTGATTCCGCAGTATTCGTTGACGTAGCGATGCTATAGGTACAGGGCCCTGATGCTCCGAAACAATCACTCGTGTTGTAAACCACTCGGAAGCGGACGCTATTACCCGCCGGGACTTTAACCGTCTGCGACCCTGTCGCCGGAATCGATTTCACCACGGTGACCTTGGGCGCGGCCTGCGCCACATTAATTGATGGCACAATCAAACCAGTGGCAATAATTGCACTTACTGCCAAGCGGCTTACGAACCTCATATTGCGCCCTTTCACGTTGTCGATGAAGGCCTGGAGCAACGGGGTGATTCGACCTCGAGTGCAGCCTACAAAATAAACGGCCCAGGCGC
This sequence comes from Actinomycetota bacterium, assembly GCA_009702725.1. Classification (GTDB taxonomy): domain Bacteria; phylum Actinomycetota; class Actinomycetes; order S36-B12; family S36-B12. The sequence continues at coordinate 2,057 of WLHM01000031.1, forward strand.
GCTCATCTGGTGTGTGATTGATCTAATTGCATCGGGTCGCTCCCTACGGGCTGAGACCTTGGCGCATTCGGCGCACGAGGATTAACTCTCATCAGGTGCCCGGTCCTTCAACCTGCTGAAACCGTCAATAAATGGCCCAGATATGACGGTTCGAGCAGGTACAAGGCCCCACGATGACGGTTCGAGCAGGTACAAGGCCCGGCAATTACCGTGCCGATCAATCCCCCCTCGGGGTACCGCCCGCTTGGTATCAAGATCGGTATCAGCGGATCGGTTGGCTTCACGTGGTCGTGCTGGATATGGGTATCGTTGGCCACTCCAGATCTACCTCGAGCAAACGGCAAAGGAGACCTAATGCCCCTCGCACCTAATTTGATAATGAATGATGGGCGAGCGATCCCGCAGATCGGGTTTGGGGTTTGGCAGGTACCCGATGACCAAGTGGCCGCAGCAACCCTTGAGGCATTTGCGGCCGGATACCGCCACGTCGACACGGCCGCCGTGTACAAAAACGAACGCGGGGTGGGCGAAGCGATCGCACGCTCTGGCTTGCCACGTGATGACATCTTCTTGACCACGAAAGTCTGGAACACCGACCATGGGTATGACCAGACCATGCGCGCCTTTGACGAGAGCATTTCGCTACTCGGAGTTTCTGAAGTGGATCTTTATCTTGTGCACTGGCCTGCGCCAGCCACTGGAAATTACCTAGAGACCTGGCGGGCAGTGGTGCAACTTCAGTCTGAGGGCCGCGCTAGATCGATTGGGGTGTCGAACTTTCACCAAGAGCAGCTAACAAAAATCATCGCCGAGACTGGCGTCGTGCCGGCTGTTGACCAGATTGAGTTGCACCCGTGGCTGCCTCAAGCCCCGCTCAGGGCCCTTGCAGCCGATCTCGGAATGTTGATAGAGGCGTGGAGCCCACTAGCGTCAGGCGAATTAGTCAACGATCCGGTTATTGGAAAAATCGCCACTGAACACCAAAAGAGCATCGCTCAGGTGCTAATTCGCTGGCATCTTCAGTTGGACAACGTGGTCCTACCCAAATCAGTAACGCCGGTTCGCATCCGTGAAAATATTGATGTCTTCGATTTTGAACTGACTCTGGAGAACATGGCGACAATCAGTTCACTTGAGAATGGCAAGCGCGTCGGCCCGAACCCCGACGAGTTCATGTAGTGATTGGTGGCTACACCCGCCAGGAGAGTTCTAGTGACCCCGGCCGCCTAAATGCGAAACCAGCTGGCGGTACCGCGGCTACCAAGGTGAGATTGGGTAACCGGCTGAGGAGTTTGTCAACCGCTATGGCAGTTTGGGTTCGGGCTAGGTGCACTCCAAGGCAATGGTGTTCACCCGCGGAAAAACCTAAGCCGTGTTTGGCGTTGGCACGATGAATATCGAAGGTGAGTGGGTCAGCGAAAACAGCAGGATCGCGGTTGACGGCGATAACCGAGATCCCAACAAACTCGCCAGCGTCGATAGTGACCCCGCAGGCGGTAAATGGTCTCCCCATCCACCTCTCGATGAAGGCAACCGGTGGAATAAGTCGAATCGCTTCGTCAACGGCACCCGGTATTAAACTTCGATCGGTTAAACACTGCGACAAGGCATCAGGGTGGGTCAGAAGCAAGAGCAGAGTTGACATCACAGAAGCTTGTATTGTCTCAACGGCCCCGAACATCACCACCCGAAGTTGCGCTACCACCTCTTCATCGGACAGTTCGTTGTCTGAGCTCGCCAAAACTTCATTTGTCAATGATGCTGCGCCCGACGATCGATGAGCATTTAGGCCGGCAAGTAGCAGTTTGTCTAACTGCTCCCTAGCTAATTCCGCCCGCTTACCCGTCTCCGGGTCTCCGTCCTAAACCCTTGCGGCGGCAAAATCTGCGTAATATGCGTCGATTTTCGCGCTCTCGCCAAGTGGTAGCCCAATGACGTGACCGGCAACGGCGACGGCAAACTCTGCAGCGAAAGCTGAATGTAATTCCGCTTTACCTTCATCAGCAAACCGGTCAATTAGCGCATCTGCCTGCCCCCGAATGAAATCACCGAAGGCATGTTCGGCCTCGCGGGCTCGAAATGGGCGCTCGAAGGGCGCTCGGAGTCGATCATGTGCGGGCGCATCGACAGTAAGCATCATTTTCCCTAGTGAGGCGCGCACCATATTTTCGGATACCTCGACGGTTGCACCAGCTTTTGGCAACAACATCTCGCGGGCACCCTCACGACTGGTGATCAGCCAGCCGCCCAGAGCTGGAAGCCAAGTTACCGGCTCCTGCTCCCGTAACCGATCAAGTACGTGCTCACGGCCCGAATCTTGGAGATCTTCCATCGTGATCAAAGCACCAGCTGGAAATTGCAACTGCCTAAGCATGTTCGTACCGTCAGTTACCTGGGCCTGTGAAATCATTCCGCATGACCTAACTGTGCTCTTTAGGTGATTAGATAATTAATGCATTAGTGAACTTTATGCCAGAGTTAAGGAATAAGGGATTGCGCCTCCCACAAATTAATGTTGGCTTCTATCGCGTAATTATCTATTTCAGCAAGTTCGGCCTCCGTAAATTTCAGGTTATCGACGGCGCTTGCGGTCTCAACCAGTTGGCGCACGCTACTGGCACCCAATAACGTTGTTGTCACTCGTTCATCGCGAAGTGTCCAGGCCACCGCAAGTTGTGCTAGCGACTGGCCGCGGCGCGCTGCAATTGCGGCCAGTGCCCGCACCCGATCAATATTTTCTTCGGTTAGGTGCGAGTCGAACAAACTCTTACCCGCAGCGGCCCGTGAATCAGCGGGCACGCCCTCTAGGTATCTATTAGTCAATACTCCTTGGGCAAGTGGGCTGAAGGTAATGCAGCCCGCTCCTACCTCCTGCAATGCATCAAGCAAGCCATTTTCTAGCCACCTATTGAACATTGAGTATGAAGGCTGATGGATCAATAGCGGGGTGCCAAGATCGGCAAGAATACGCGCTGCTGCCAAGGTGCGAGAGGGTGAGTAGGAAGAGATTCCAACATAAAGTGCCTTGCCTTGCTGGACAGCAGAATGAAGGGCCCCCATGGACTCCGCAATGGGCGTATCGGCATCGGGTCGATGGTGATAGAAAATGTCCACATAGTCCAGCCCCAACCGGGCGAGGCTTTTGTCAAGGCTGGCAAGCAGGTACTTGCGCGAACCCATATCCCCATAAGGCCCAGGCCACATATCCCACCCGGCTTTACTCGAGATCACTAGTTCATCGCGCAGGCCGGAAAAATCATCACGTAAAATCTGCCCGACATTAAATTCAGCAGAACCTGCCGGGGGGCCGTAGTTGTTAGCTAAGTCAAAATGGTTTATCCCTAGATCGAAAGCACGTTGCATGATTGCGCGCTGCGTCTCTCGCGGTTTATCGTCACCGAAATTATGCCAAAAACCAAGTGAAATAGCTGGTAGCTGCAGGCCACTTACTCCGGTTCTCCGGTACGGCATCCGACCGTCATAGCGCGCAGGATCTGGTCGATAGGTACCTGACATGACTTACGGAATCAACTCCCGGGCATCGATATTCTCTTGCGGCAACGCATATTCAGCGCTAGCGCACTGAGCCTCAATCCGGTTGGCCTGCAAGGTGAGACGCTTCTTTTGTTTTTTAGACAAGGAGTCGATCCCGTCCTTTTTACCGAATTTGTCCAAGAGCGATTGCATCTTCTCGGCGTTCGTAAGAACTTGCTGAGTCAACTCTCCCGAGTTGGCCGCATCGCCAGCGGTCGCCGACAAGTCAGCGACCAGTTGCTGATATTCAACCAGTAGCGCTCTGCGCTCTTTCTTAGATAGGTCTTTGACACCGGAGGCGACGGTGCTGCGGAGAAGATCCAACTGGAAATAGGTCTCGCAAGTTGCCTGCGCATCGAAGGTTACGACAGCATCTGCGCTCGGGTTGGCCAACGCCGAAGACAGGCTCGGAGCAGGGACGGCTTCTGGCTCGGACGAGCACGCGGACAAGAACAAGGCACTCGCAAGTGCAACCGGCACGAGCACCCGTGCTTTAACTGCTGAATTTACCCACATTTTCGCTCCCTTCGCCGCGGCGCCAAAAGCGCGCACCCGTGTCCCGTAACCTTACGCGAAACTGCTAGATTTCGGGGGCCCCAACGTCGAGAAAGTACTCCTGAAGAGAGGATCGGCTCCTGCCGTGACGGCGGAAAACGCTGATGCCACGGTGTTAGGTAAATTATCGCTACTGGACCGGTTCTTGCCGGTCTGGATTCTCTTGGCCATGGCTCTGGGCCTGGGGCTGGGCAAGTCGATCCCTGGGATCCAAGGCGCCCTAGATTCGGTAACGATCGGCCAAACCTCACTGCCAATTGCCCTGGGCCTGCTGCTGATGATGTATCCCGTGCTAGCCAAAGTTCGGTACGAGGAGATGGGGCAGGTGGCCGGGGATCGCCGGTTGCTTTGGCTTTCACTGCTGCTTAACTGGGTGATCGGCCCGGCCTTGATGTTCGTGCTCGCCTGGACTTTCTTGCCCGATCAGCCAGCATTTCGTACCGGACTAATCGTTATCGGTCTGGCTCGCTGTATCGCCATGGTGCTGATTTGGAATGACCTCGCCTGTGGGGATAGCGAAGCAGCCGCATTACTAGTTGCGATCAACTCTGTTTTTCAAATTCTTGCCTACGCGGTACTTGGAACATTTTATCTGAAGATACTTCCAGGATGGTTAGGTCTTGATACCCAGGATGTGCAATTTTCAACATGGGATATAACCAAAGCCGTCCTTATCTTCCTCGGTATCCCCCTGGTCGCCGGTTATCTGACCAGGCGCATCGGTTTAAGAACTAAGGGCCGCGTTTGGTACGAGGAGAAATTCATCCCACGTATTAGCCCCTTGGCCTTATACGGGCTCCTTTTCACGATCATCATCATGTTCGCACTGCAAGGCGATGCGATAATCAGCAGCCCTATTTCGGTTCTTAATATTGCGATCCCCCTGCTTGTCTACTTCATAATCATGTGGGGGATTTCATTTTTTCTTGGGATCAAAAGCAAACTGGGCTACCCAAAGACTGCAACCTTGGCATTTACCGCGGCCGGCAATAACTTCGAGCTCGCTATTGCCGTTTCAGTCGGTGTGTGGGGCGTAACGTCCGGGCAAGCCTTAGCGGGCGTCATCGGGCCACTGATCGAGGTGCCCGCGTTAGTTGCCTTGGTTTATGTGTCGCTTTGGCTGATGCGCCGATTGACCCCAAGAGTAACTAGCTAAACGTACGCAGGTATCCGTATCTTTGCTCCATCGCTAGTTGCGCAACCCGCGATTTCGGTGCGAATACCTCGTAGCCATGTGGGCACCCAGGGCGCAGGTGCAATTGGACATTGCCGCCGGCATCACGAATACGCGAGGCGAAAACGACATCTTCGTCGTGGAAGATATCGAGGTCACCAACCTCCAGATAAATGGGCGGCAGCCCCCCTAAGTTTGTCGCTCGCGCGGGGGCTGCATAGGCCGACACCTCCCCTGGCGCCATCTCCCCTAAAAGGCACCGCCAGCCGGTAATATTGTCGTTATAGGACCACGTGATGAATGGGCCGGTAAGTTTTGGCCCATCGGCTGGAGAAGCAATCGTGCGATCATCAAGCATCGGGTAGATAAGCATCGCGGCATTTAATCCAACTCCTTCATCGCGAGCCTTCAGTAGTACTCCGGCGGCAATGCCTCCCCCAGCGCTATCGCCCGCGATACCAATTCGATTAGGCTCAATGGAAAGCTCAACACAATTTTCACGCGCCCATTGCACTCCAGCACTCACATCTTCTATGGCTGCCGGGTACGGATACTCAGGCGCCAATCGATAGTCCACCGACAAGATCGCAATGTTGGCGAATGATGCGTATTTTGAACACACTGAGTCATAAGAGTCAACCGTGCCCATGATCATCCCACCGCCATGCACGTACACGATGAGTGCGAGTGACCTGCTGCCGCGCTTTCGGTAGAGGCGCAGCGGCAACGAGGTGCCATCGGGCCGTGGACAATTGAAATTGGATATCTCAACATCACTTGGTGGCGGCGAGATTTTTGCCGACAGTTTTGCCAATTTGACTTGCCGAGCCGCCGAGAGCGCCCGCCGACCGGCCCAATCGCCAACTGGAAGGGGCTTTGATAGACCGATTCTGGGGATTAACTTAAGTGCGGCCCAGCGAACCTGCGCATCTATTTTTGGCGTCTTCTTCATTGACTTATTTCTTTAGGTGGTTCAATCAACAGGAGCGGAGGACGAGATTATTCTCGCCCGCCGCACCTGTTGGTGATATTGAAACTATGAAGCCAGTGCTTTTGCCTTAAGTGAATCAAAATCCTGCTGCGAGATGGTGCCCGCATCAAGTAGTGCCTTCGCTGAGGCGATCTGATCAGCCGGTGAGGTGGTGCCCGCCATCGACTTGATGTAGGCCTTCTGCTCACCCTGTGCCTGCTCTACCTGCTTCTGGCGGCGCTTGGCCATGCCGTTACCGCGTGCGATCACATAGATCAGCACCGTGATCGGCGGGAACAAGATCAAGAAGATGATCCAGACCGCCTTGGCTAGGCCGCTTTCTTCATGGTCGCTGAACAGATCCAGCACCACCATGAAGAAGATCATGAAGAACATGATCATGAGGAAGATTACGAGCAAAGTCCAAATGGACTCTCCGAGATTCATGGAATTGATTCTCCCTTAGTTTAGGTGTTCTCCAACCCTAGCAAGCATGTCTAGTCTGTGACACGACCCCCGATTAGCTACAACCCGAAGTGCTCCCGCACCCTTCACAGACGTAGCAGCTGCCCGCCGGGCGCATCTTGATGCCGCAGGTCATGCAAAGTGGTGCATCAGAGGCGGTACCGGTGATCTCTTCTAGGAGCTCAGCACTCGAATGTGCCTTGCTAGCAACCTTTGCCGGGGCCGCTTCTGCCACTGCCTCTTCAAGTACTTCAGCAATATCAACATCAAGATCAGCCGATGCAGCTGGAGCGTATTGCGCATAATTGGCTTCCACCGTTGCCACCCGCTCATCGGCGCTGTGAATACCAAGGGCAGCGCGCTTTTCATAAGGTAGATAATCCAACGCCAGGCGCCGGAAGATGTAGTCCATGATCGATTGCGATATTCGAATATCGGGGTCATCGGTCATGCCGGCCGGTTCGAAGCGCATATTCACGAACTTGCTGACAAAGGCTTCCAGCGGTACGCCGTACTGCAGCGCAATACTGATAGCTATCGAGAACGCATCCATCACGCCGGCGAGGGTCGAACCTTGCTTGCCGAGTTTGAGGAATACTTCAC
>WLHM01000032.1 GCA_009702725.1 Actinomycetota bacterium
AAATCTCACGAGCTTTTAATAGCGCATTTTCGGCAAAGGTCTCGCCAGTTTCGTCGACATCTGGGAGGTCTGGAAATTCTTGGATGCCGACAAGATCAAGACTTAGGCCAGCTTCATTAAGGATGCGTCGCATCTCGTCAATCTTGTGCTCGTTACGACTAGCGATAACGACCTTGGTGGTCATGCGCGGAGAGCCGCCTGCTGAAGTTTGGTCAGATCAACACAGCCTTGGGCGGCCAGCGCTAACAACTGATCAAGGAGGGCGCGATCAAAGGGCTCGCCTTCGGCGGTGCCCTGTACCTCAATAAATCGACCATCACCTGTCATAACAACATTCATGTCGGTATCCGCGCGCACATCATCGTCATAGTGCAGATCTAGTCTTGGCTCACCATCGACGATGCCGACACTTACGGCCGCGACTGAATCCTTTAGCGGATTAACACCCGGGGCGATTAAGCCCTTACCTTGGGCCCAAGTAATTGAGTCAACAAGAGCTACATACGCTCCCGTTATCGCAGCAGTACGTGTGCCGCCATCGGCTTGCAGCACATCACAGTCCACCAGTATCGAGTTCTCGCCGAGCACACTCATGTCAACTACCGCCCGCAGGCTCCGCCCAATCAGGCGTGAAATCTCTTGAGTCCGGCCACCGAGTTTGCCCTTAACTGATTCGCGATCATTACGCGTATTGGTAGCTCGTGGGAGCATTGCATATTCAGCAGTCACCCAGCCCTTACCTGACCCTTTTAGCCACCTAGGTACCCCTGCCGTGAACGATGCCGTGCAAAGCACTCGCGTTCTACCGAAGGAAACCAATGCCGAACCCTCGGCTTGATCTAGCCAACCGCGCTCAAATGAGACGGGACGAAGTTGGTCAGCGGATCGGCCATCAGATCTAGTCATGACCTGACCATATCGGCCCAGGGTCAGCGCCCTTTGACTGTGCCAATCTCTGGCCCAAGAAATCTGCGCCCTAATTGTTGGAATGAATCGGGGTCGCCGGTGGCGAAAAATTGATACTCCGGTTCTGGGAGATCAGCACCTCGAACGAGATGATTTGCCACCAAGGTCCGATAAACATCTTTGGCGGTTTCCTCGGCGCTGGAGACTAGCGTCACTTCGTCTCCCATGACATAGGAAAGAACGCCGGTTAGCAGCGGGTAGTGGGTGCACCCCAAAACTAAAGTGTCAACATCTGCTTCTTGTAGCGGCAATAAGTACTGACGGGCCACCGCAAGAATTTCATCACCGCCGGTTACCCCGGACTCAACGAACTCGACGAACCGTGGGCAAGCAGCTGAATAGATCTCAACGTCAAGAGCCGCGGCAAATGCATCGTTGTAGGCACCAGAATTGATCGTCATCTCGGTCCCGATCACGCCGATTCGGCCATTTCGAGTGGCCGCCACCGCTCTTCGCACAGCCGGGTGCACCACTTCAATTACCGGCACGTCGTAACGCTCGCGGGCATCACGCAAAGTCGCGGCACTTGCCGAATTGCAGGCGATGACAATCATCTTTACGCCATCGGTGACAAGTTGATCCATTATTTCAATGGCGAATTCACGAACTTCGGCAAGGGGACGTGGTCCATAAGGGCCGCGCGCGGTATCACCTATATAAAGGATTGGCTCGTGTGGAAGTTGATCCAAGATGGCGCGCGCAACCGTAAGCCCTCCGACTCCGGAGTCAACGATCCCGATGGGTGCGTCAGTCATAGCAATGTAATTCTATGTTCGGCTTAGTAGGCACTTCGGAAATGGCGCTTTTAGGCCCACAACTGGCCGTCTAGGGCCACTTCGGCGTCGTCCAATGAGCCCTCATACGCACCGGTCGATAGGTACTTCCAGCCACCATCGCACACGATGAACGCAATATCGGCGCTCTCACCGGCTCGCTTTGCTTTCTCGGCAATGCCCAGCGCCGCATGCAAAATTGCGCCGGTTGAGAATCCCGCAAAAATACCTTCAACTTCCATGAGCTCTCGAGTACGGCGAATCGCATCCCTGGCTCCAACCGAGAAGCGCGAACTCAATATTGACTCATCATAAATCTCCGGTACAAAACCCTCATCTAGATTTCGTAAACCGTAAACCAACTCACCATAACGAGGCTCTGCTGCCACTATCCGGGCAGCAGGACGATGCTCCCTCAGGTATCGCCCAACACCCATTAACGTTCCAGTGGTGCCGAGCCCCGCAACAAAGTGCGTCAAGGTCGGTAGGTCAGCGAGTAACTCGGGGCCGGTGGTGTCGTAATGGGCTTGCGCGTTGGCGGCGTTTCCGTATTGGTAAAGCATTACCCAATCCGGATTCTCCGCGGCCACTACCTTCGCAACTCGCACCGCTTCATTTGAGCCGCCAACGGCATCGGAGTACATAATCCGGGCACCCCACATCTCGAGGAGCTGTGTGCGCTCCGGCGAAGTGTTCTCCGGCATCACGCAAACTAATTTGTAGCCACGTAATTTCGCAACCATCGCAAGGGAGATGCCCGTATTTCCCGATGTTGGCTCCAACAAGGTGGCACCGGGAGTCAACCTGCCGTCCTTCTCGGCCTGATTGACCATCGCGACCACCGCGCGATCTTTAATTGAACCGGTGGGATTGCGATCTTCCAATTTCGCCCACAACCGCACATCGGACGAAGGCGAGAGTGTGGGTAACCCGACTAGTGGCGTGTGCCCTACCGAGTCGAGCAGTGAGTTAAAGCGCATGGAGTCGCTGCGAGCTATCAGCCGCCCGCGACCGCGGGCAAAATCGTAATGGAATCATGGTCTGCAATCTGCGTCTGTAGCCCCGCCAAGAACCTGACGTCCTCGTCATTGACGTAGATATTTACGAACCTGCGCAGCCCACTGTCATCTAGGAGGCGAGCGCCCATGCCCGGATATGAAACGTCCAGGTCGGAGACCACCGCTGCCAAGGTGTCGCCATTTGCCGTTACTACTTTCTCGCCACCGGTCAAGGTGCGCAAGATGGTCGGCACTCGGACTTCAACTGACATCTTTTGGGCTCCGGTCAAATCGGGATTGTTCACGGATACTGGCAGTACTTACACCAACATGACAATAGGCGGGAGTATTCCTCGCTTTTAAGCGGGATCGCTACTTGCAAGGACTTTGCAGCAATCAATGAGTGGGGTCGCCCTCCACCACAACCGGCTCCTCGGTTACCACCCCATCAGCGATTCGGAAGGAGCGAAATTCAAATGGGCCTTCCGCGGGCCCCGTCTCCCTAGTAGATATCAGCACGTAGTGGGCCTCGGGTTCACCCGCCAGGGCTACATCAGTACGCGACGGGTAGGCCTCGGTCGCAGTATGCGAATGATAAATGACCACCGGAACCTCATCCCTCTCGTCGAGTTCGCGATACAGCGCGAGCAGGTCACCGGAATCGAACTCGTAGAAAGTTGGTGATCTTGCGGCGTTCAGCATGGGTATATGGCGCTCGGGCCGATCAGAACCCGACGGGCCGGCAATAACCCCACAGGCTTCGTCTGGGTGGTCAGCGCGGGCATGCGAAACCATGGCAGCGAGTAGATCGGCTCTAATTGTCAGCACCTGAAGATACTAGATCTGGACCAATCGCCAAGAAATATAGGGCGGTTTCCCGGTAATAAAGCCCGGTTTTCCGCGGAAATGAAGGGCAGGTGAATTTCAAGTTGCAAGGCCTCGCCAGCGGGCAGATAACCCAGCGTTAGCAAAAGTCCACTCACAGAATGAAGGGTTAATGGACACTTTAGAGTTAACTTACTCGCAGTTTCAGACCGTATATAACGTGCTCTCCTTGGCACTGGCCGCCATGCTTGCGACCTTCATCTTCCTACTAGCGGTCCAGGGTCGAGTCCTACCTCGGTACCGGCAGGCGCTAGTTGTCTCGGCCATGGTTTGCCTTATCGCGGCGTACCACTACTACCGGATCTTCAACTCGTTCACCGAAGCCTATGTCGCTGTCGGTGAAGGAACCCCAGCAACAGGGGCCACCGCCATGACCTATGTCATGGTGAACGGCGATGGGTTCAATGAGGGCTACCGGTACGTCGACTGGTTGCTCACCGTGCCATTGCTGCTCTTCGAAACCATTGCGGTTCTAGCACTGGCGAAGGCGGTCCGTCGTGGCCTACTCATGAAGTTGATCCCCGCTTCAGCACTGATGATCATCTTGGGTTACCCCGGTGAGATCTCTGCTGACAACATGACCAGAGGTATCTGGGGCTTACTGTCCACGATTCCGTTCCTTTACATCCTCTACGTGCTGTTCGTGGAGCTCAGCAAGTCGATGAAGACCCAGCCCGAGCAAGTTGGCAAGGACCTCAATGGTCTACGTTGGCTGCTTCTGGCAACTTGGGGCGTATACCCGATCTCGTACCTCCTGCCACAACTTGGCATTTCAGGTTCAGATTCGTTCGTATACCGCCAGGTGGGTTACTCAATAGCCGATGTTTTGGCCAAGTGCCTCTTCGGCTTGATCATCTACAAGATTGCCCGTGAGAAGAGCGCAGACGATGACTCGGCTTTCGCGGCAGCTGAATTGGAAGCAGCTCCGTCAAGTAAGTGACGAATTAGAGCAGATCCACAAGTGGCCCGGTGCTTATGCGCCGGGCCACTTGCATTTTCGGGTCATTCAGAGTCCAACTCAAGTTGCACTAATGAGTCCTGCAAAAACGTAAGCCAGTCATAGACATCAAATAGCCCAGCGCGCGGGTCCTCCGCGGGTAACTCGGCTAGTTCATCGTGGTTCTCCTCTGTGATCTCGAGCCTGGTGCCAATTGCAATCCGAGTGTCATTTAGAAACCCGAGCCAGCACAGCGCCTCATCGCCGGTTAGCACCAACTTTTCACCTGACCGCTCAAGGCACCCCGCCACCTTGGTGGCATTGGCGATTTTGAGAGCCCGCAAATCGCGTTCGGTGAACCTGCGGAAATCCCCAGCCGCTTCGTCGTCATCTCGGTACGCCGCCGGGAACATGCGCGCTAATGCGGGGTCGCTCGGAGTTTCGGCAACTTCATCGATGCCAACAATCGCGGCAAGTGGATCACTCGAAGCGGCTGCTTGAGTTGGGGCCACAAAGGCAATCATTTGCTCAGCCAAGGAGGCTAGAACAGTTTTTTCCATCGCGTCAACGCGCAGCACAGTACGCCCAGTTCGCGTCCGCTGAAAGCCGGTACTCATGCTCAGATACTCATGCCCAGATACTCATGCCCAGATACTCATTCGTCAATCGTCTTTCTGCAAAGTGGCCCACAACCCATATGAATGCAGCGCGGTAACGTCGCGCTCCATCTCCTCCCGAGTGCCATTTGAAACAACCGCCTTGCCACGCTCATGGACGTCCATCATCAAGAGCTCTGCCTTAGCCCGGTCATACTTGAAATATGTCATAAACACGTAAGTAACATATGACATCAGGTTTATCGGGTCATTCCAGACGATCGTGATCCAGGGTCTATCAAGATCCTCTTCAAGTAAGGGGCGCTGAACTTCAGCGGGTGCTACCGACATAACCGGGATCCGAAACTCGTTGGCACCTTCACATTGTCCCCCACCCACCTTCTCGTACGCTAACCCCTATGGACATCCCGACTAGGAGTCAGCACCTACCCGAGTCGACACTTCTCGTGCGGGTCCGTGAATCAGTTATTGGCGACGACCAAGTGATGTGGGGCCCGTATGGCGCTCGCCGGGTGACCTACGCCGACTACACGGCTAGTGGGCGGGCCCTGACTTTTATTGAAGACTTCATCCGTGAGGAAGTTCTACCGCGCTATGCCAATACGCACACTGAGTCAAGTGGCACCGGGCTGCAAACTACTCGATTACGTGAGGATGCCCGCGAGATTATTCGTCAGGCGGTAAATGGTGACGAAGACACCTGCGTAATTTTCTGCGGATCTGGCACTACATCTGCGATTGACCGACTCATCGGAGTCTTGAATATCCGCATACCGGCCGATCTCGATAAGAAGTACAAGTTGTCAGACCAGATACCACCTAGCGAGCGCCCGGTGGTCTTCATCGGGCCTTTCGAGCACCATAGCAACGAACTCCCCTGGCGCGAATCTATCGCTGACGTCGTCACTATCCATGAGGATGCCGATGGCCATATTGATATCAATCACCTCAAAGAAGAACTTGCGCTCTACGCCGATCGACCACTACGAATTGCCTCATTCAGCGCTGCCAGCAATGTCACCGGAATTGTTACCGATACAGATCTAGTGAGTCAGATACTTCACGAAAATGGGGCACTCGCATTCTGGGATTTTGCGGCTGCAGCACCATATGTCGATATTCACATGAACCCGCTCGCCGGTATCAACCCACTCGCATACAAAGACGCCGTCGTGCTCAGCCCGCACAAATTCGTTGGCGGCCCTGGTACCCCGGGAGTGTTAATCATCCGACGGGAGTTATTAACGAATTCGGTACCAGACCTAGTTGGTGGTGGCACCGTGGCCTACGTGAACCCAAATGAGCATCGATACCTTGCTGACCCGGTGCATCGCGAAGAAGGCGGTACCCCGGCAATCGTCGAATCCATCCGCGCCGGTTTGGTCTTTCACCTCAAAGAAAATGTCGGAGTAGAGGTTATCCGCGCATACGAGGAGGACTTCGTTACTCGGGCGATTTCAGCCTGGAGCACGAATTCATTAATTCAGATTCTGGGCAATCTCCAGGCGGAACGTTTATCGATCGTGTCCTTCGTTATCAAGGGTCCAAGTGATCGGTATCTGCACCACAATTTCATTGTTGCGGTTCTCAATGACCTATTCGGAATTCAGTCGCGCGGGGGTTGCTCCTGTGCCGGGCCTTACGGGCACCGGCTCTTAGGTATTGATGTTGAGAAATCACATGAGTTTGAACGAGAAATCACCCACGGCTGCGAAGGCATTAAGCCCGGGTGGGTGCGGGTTAACTTCAACTACTTCATCTCAGAGGCAGTTTTTGCCTACCTAGTCCAAGCCGTAGACCTGATTGCCAAGCATGGCTGGCAGTTGATGCCCGAATACCGTTTCGATACTGCAACCGGGCGCTGGCACCACCGCGGCGGCCCGATCGAACCACCTATGCGCCTTCGGCAGCTTAACTATGACGGTGAAGGGGCACTTAACTTCCCGCGCAGCCACGATCAAGCACCCGAGGCCGACCTTCAGACCTACCTCGACCAGGCCGCCCAGATGTTCGCCCGACTGCCAGCAGCTCACCTAGTCGAGGACCCCTCACTTGTCTCCGCTGACTTCGAGCAGTTGCGGTGGTTCGATCTACCGGCTGTTTGCCTTGCAGCTGACCGCTAGATAGCCGAGCACTAGGTTGCCGGCTATTTACGCACGGTAATCGTCAACGGCGCCGAGGCACCTTCGCTGATGTCACTACGGGCCTGAGCCACCGCCCGGTATACATACTCCCCCGGCTGTTTTAGTGAGGTGACCGCTATTTTCGCGACGCCCTTGGCATTGGTGCGATCTTTGCCGACGGTACGCCAGCCGTCCCCGCGTTGAATCTGGACCAAGACGACCTGCTTGGCTCGAGCTGGCTGCGCAACCACTCGCATAATGATTTTCGTCTTAACCTTCACTTTGTGCTTTGGGGTGGCAACGGTCACCATCGCCGCTACTTCAACCGGCACCGGATCACTCGCCTGCTCAGCGCGACCGGTATCACCCGGTGCGTAGATACGCCACTGCCCAAATTCGGTAACCACCGGCGCAAACGCCACCGTGCCATCTGCCGCCGTTGCGGCGGAGGCGACATTGGCCCAAACGGTGGATCCATTCTTCAAGAATTGCAGGGTTACCCCGAGGCCCGCTAATGGCGCACCGCCTGAGGCAATGGTCGCTGCAATATTGACCGGAGTGTTAAACGTGACCCGAGGTGTAGCGGTGACGGTGACCTCCGTCGCCGCTGGCGCAAGTTGTGTTGCATAGGTCCGAATTAGCGCCCACTGGCTTGGATCCTCGCCACCGATTGTCCAATAAGCAGCAGCCGACAAACCTAATTCGCCGACAAGTTGAGTGCGGGCCAGAACCGCCTGCGGGCCAACCCACCACATGATGCGCCGTGCCGTACACGTTTGAGCGACCCCTGAACCGTCGGTCCACTGGACGGATTTGTCGTACTCCACCCAACTCTCTGCCGATGCGGCGTCCCAAACGATGGCTTCGGGGGCTACTCCTACCGAAGCAAGTAGGCCAGGGATCTCGGCATCGGTGGCCGAAGCCATTTTCGTTAATGAGTTGTATGAGCTAGTGCCAGCACTCGGGCAATTACCTGTCAGTTGGTACTTACCGGCTGCACTCTTCTTAGTCCACGCTCGTCCGTAGGTAGGAACCCCGATTTGAATTTTCGGCCCACCCGCCACTGCAGCGCCGTACTGCGCCAGCGAACGCACCCAACCGATCGGGGCGATCGGGCCAATGCCGTTGTAGTGGTAGTCGTAGGCCATGATTCGAATGCGATCAGCGTGGGGAGCTATACCCGCAATGTTATATACCCAGTAACCGGTCTTCTCGCTGCACGTTCCTGCGAGCGAGCACGGAGGCGGAATAGTTACGGCAAGTAGTTTGCCCTGAGCGTGTAATGCGGCGCCTAACTCTTGGATGAAGGCTGTCCAATTCGGCTGCGTTGCGCCCCATGAACTTGAGCCGTCGGAGAACGCGAATACTTCGTAGTCCAAGTCGATACCATCGAAACCATTTGCCATTACCAAGTTGACTATGTCAGCAACATGCACCGCTCGTTTTGCTGGATCAGCGAGAGCTGCCGCCATCTTGCCTTTGCCGGTGCCGTCAGCGATAGCTGGTAACACCAATAGGCCAGCCGCCTTTAGTTGCCCCATGGCCCAAGCAATGTTCGCTGCACCATTACCAAAATTAGGGTTGATCTTGACTTGCACACCGGCCGGCCCGCCGACTAATGCTGAGTACCAAAACGGTGACACATCGGTGAATAGATCGGCATTCGCGACCGCGGAGTTTATCCCTTGCGGCTTACTCGGGCTAGTAACCCAATAGGGGATCCAGCCACTTGCGATTCGTGCAGGGGCGGCGTTTGCAGCGCTCGGAGCTATTAGCGAACTGGCTAAGAAAGTGCTGACCAATAACAAACCGACGAGCGCACGACGCATTGACGAACTCCAAGTTTGGGGGGTGATACCTCATTGTGCGTCATGAAGGTGAAATTCGCTGAATTAGCGCAAGGCTCGGGCGATTTCGCCGGCCGCGCGGGCCACCCGCGCGCCAACCTCGGCCTCATTTAACTCACGCAGTGAAACCACGCCCACGCTTGCTTCTA
>WLHM01000033.1 GCA_009702725.1 Actinomycetota bacterium
AAAATAGTTGCGGATGCCTGGTGCTTCGCCGATGAACGGCTGCAAGTCTGGGGTGAAGGACTCCGGCCCGCAGAAGAACTTTCGGATTCCGGCCTCGAGTGAAATTGGCACCCTTTGCATGGCCCGCTCTAGATAAGGGCCCATGCGATCCCAGTCTGGCGAGATTTCACCAAAGGAAAAGTCCTGCGGAATTGAATCTACATTCCACGGTGCACAGACCGGCTCAAAGAGTCCGATCATCAAGCCGCCGCCCTCCTCGCGGTAGTAGGCGTGCGCGGATGGGTCCTCGAATACGGGAAGTGTCGAGTCGATACCTGAGATGGTGTCGGTGATCAAGTAGTAATGCTCGGCGGCCTGCAGTGGAATGTTTACCCCGTGGGCTTGGCCGAATTGGCGAGCCCACATCCCGGTGCAGTTGACGACGTAGTCGCATTCAATGTCACCGAGTGCAGTTGTTACTGATTGCACTCGCTCGTCGGTCACCTTCACCCCGGTTGCGGTGACTTCTTCAAAAATCTGCACCCCATTCGCACGGGCACCTTTAGCCAACGCCATCGTGACGTCAACCGGGTTTACCCGCCCGTCATCGGGTACATAGAAGCCGGCTTCCAGCCCGTTGATGTCGGCAATCGGAAATCGCTCGGCAATCTCGCGCGGGCTGATCTCATGGACTTCTAGCCCGCAGAGGCGATTGAATGCGGCGACCCGTCGATACTCCTCAAGGCGGTCTTTATCAGCTGCGGCTTCAATGAATCCGACGGCACTGAACCCGGTGGCTTGGCCGGTCTTGGCTTCGAGCTCGCGATAAAGCTGCCGGGTGTAAAGGCGCATCTGCATTGAAGTTTCAGAAAACGAACCAAAGCAGGTCATGAGCCCTGCGGCATGCCATGTTGTGCCGGATGTCAACTTGTCGCGTTCGATAAGTACGACGTCGGTCCAGCCGGCTTCGGCCAGGTGATAGGCCACCGAACAGCCGATCACCCCTCCACCGACTATGACCACCTGAGCCCGGCCGGGTAGCTGGGCCTTCGAGGGGGCTGCTGAGGTCATATCTGAGGATGGCATAAGTCGGGTCACTTGTGCACGCGGGTATGGATATCCCCGTGAAGGTGGCGAAGTTAGAGTTGTCACATGGCCCTCATCGAATCCATCATCGCCCGCGAAATCCTCGACTCCCGTGGCAATCCCACGGTTGAAGTTGAAATCCTGTTAGACGACGACACCGTGGCTCGGGCCGCCGTGCCCTCTGGCGCATCAACCGGAGCCTTCGAGGCTGCAGAACTACGCGATGGTGATGCCCGTTACGGCGGTAAAGGGGTAATGCAGGCTGTCGGCAATGTCGAGGACGAAATTGCACCTGAGCTTTTGGGTCTTGAGGCCACCGATCAACGCCTGATTGATCAGGTCATGATTGACCTTGACGGAACTCCCAATAAGGCTCGCCTGGGTGCCAACGCGATTTTGGGTGTATCGCTCGCTGTGGCAAAGGCTGCCGCGATTTCAGCAGGCCTACCGCTATTTCGTTATCTAGGTGGCCCCAATGCTCATGTGTTGCCGGTGCCAATGATGAATATCTTGAACGGCGGTGCGCATGCCGATACCGGTGTCGATATTCAAGAGTTCATGATTGCACCGATTGGCGCATCCACATTCGGTGAGGCCCTACGTCAAGGCACCGAGGTCTACCACGCACTTAAGTCAGTACTCAAGCAACAGGGTTACGCAACCGGGCTCGGCGATGAAGGTGGATTCGCACCCGACTTACCGAGCAACCGGGCGGCCCTCGAACTCATCGCTGCCGCGGTTGCAGCAACCGGGATGAAGCTCGGCACCGACATCGTTTTGGCACTTGACATTGCGGCCACGGAGTTTCACACGAAGGGTGAGTACTTATTCGAAGGTACGGCGCGGTCGGCACAGTGGCTAACTGCCTACTACGAGACTTTGATCAGTGACTTCCCGATTGTTTCTATTGAAGACCCGTTGTCTGAGGATGACTGGGCCGGTTGGATTCACCTGACCGAGTCGATCGGTTCGCGGGTCCAAGTAGTCGGCGATGATCTGTTCGTCACCAACCCCACGCGCCTGCAACGTGGTATCGACGAAGACGCCGCGAATGCGCTACTAGTTAAGGTCAACCAAATCGGCTCACTAACCGAGACCCTTGATGCGGTTTCGCTAGCCCATCGTGCGGGCTTTAGCTGCATGATGAGCCATCGATCCGGAGAGACCGAAGACACCACGATCGCCGACCTAGCGGTTGCAACGGATTGCGGCCAGATCAAGACCGGTGCCCCGGCGCGATCTGAGCGGGTTGCCAAGTACAACCAGTTGCTACGCATCGAAGAAGAATTAGATGATGCGGCCCGTTATGCGGGAGCCGGGGCTTTCCCGCGTTTCGTCCGCTGATTCCCCTGTGATTCGTGGGACTATCGGGGCGTGAGTTCCGGAAGTCAACTATTGGCACCAAAGCAGCGTGGATCCCTAACGGGACGGGCCGCGGTTTTGGCACTGGTATTTGGGCTCTTGGTACTCACCTTGGCCGTGCCGGTGCGGTCCTGGTTCGCCCAGCGGGCTGAGATCTCCGGCCTTGAAGCCAATGTCTCCGCTGCCCGAGAGCGGGTGGCAGGGCTGCAAATCCTCCAAGAACGCTGGACTGATCCGGCATTTGTCGTGGCTGAAGCCCGCCGCCGCCTGCACTTTGTGATGCCAGGTGAAGTTGGCTACACCACGATTGGCGCTGATGGGCTCCCCACCGAGGCCGCGGTTGCTGGGGTAAGCGCTGGCACTTGGTACGACAAAATCTGGTCCGCGGTCGAGCAAGCCGATCAATTGGCGCCCGCCACCGCCGTCACCCAATAACTGGATGAGATAGCCGAATTCCCCAAATTGGGGCCCCAAGTCGGCGATGTTCGCGGTTGGCGTACGCGAAACCCGAATGATCCCTCATAGAAGTACGTTGTACTCGACATGATGGGTTAGGGATCTGCGGTTACCATGGAGACCTGAACAATTAGTTGCTGACTGATGCACGTTTAAACAGATGGAGTGTGAGCGATGTTCGAGAGGTTTACCGACCGGGCGCGACGGGTAGTCGTGCTTGCTCAAGAAGAAGCCCGAATGTTGAACCACAACTACATCGGCACCGAGCACATTCTGCTCGGCCTGATCCACGAGGGCGAAGGCGTCGCAGCCAAAGCCCTCGAAAGCCTGGGTATCTCCTTGGAGGCGGTACGCCAACAGGTTGAAGAAATCATCGGACAGGGCCAGCAGGCACCGAGTGGGCATATTCCATTTACCCCGCGGGCCAAGAAAGTACTCGAACTCTCACTCCGTGAAGCACTTCAACTTGGGCACAACTACATCGGCACCGAGCACATCCTGCTCGGCCTGATTCGTGAAGGCGAAGGCGTCGCTGCTCAGGTGCTCGTTAAGTTGGGCGCCGATCTCAACCGAGTGCGCCAGCAGGTAATTCAGTTGCTGAGTGGCTACCAAGGTAAAGAGCCCGCATCCGCGGGTGGGCCTGCCGAAGGTACGCCATCTACTTCACTTGTTCTTGATCAATTTGGCCGCAACCTGACAGCCGCAGCACGCGAGGGCAAGCTTGATCCAGTAATCGGTCGCGATAAAGAAATTGAGCGCGTGATGCAGGTGCTATCGCGCCGTACCAAGAACAACCCGGTGCTGATCGGTGAGCCCGGTGTCGGTAAGACTGCCATCGTTGAAGGCTTGGCGCAGAACATCATCAAGGGTGAGGTTCCCGAGACTCTGGTCGATAAGCAGATTTACACCCTTGACCTAGGCGCACTTGTTGCCGGCTCGCGCTACCGCGGTGATTTCGAGGAGCGCCTGAAGAAGGTGCTCAAAGAGATTCGCACCCGCGGCGACATCATCTTGTTTATTGACGAAATGCACACTCTCGTGGGCGCTGGCGCCGCAGAAGGCGCAATTGATGCCGCAAGCATCCTGAAGCCGATGCTCGCCCGTGGTGAACTGCAGACAATCGGCGCGACAACCCTTGATGAGTACCGCAAGCATGTTGAAAAGGATGCTGCACTTGAGCGTCGCTTTGCGCCCATCAAGGTTGAAGCTCCTGATGTTGCGCACACCGTTGAGATCCTGCGAGGCCTCCGTGATCGCTACGAGTCACATCATCGAGTCTCAATAACCGACGGCGCACTCGAGGCAGCAGCGCGCCTATCTGATCGCTACATCTCTGATCGGCAACTCCCAGACAAGGCGATCGACCTCATTGACGAAGCCGGCTCCCGACTTCGAATCCGGCGCATGACAGCCCCGCCGGATCTGCGCGCCTTCGACGACCGCATTGCCGATGTCCGCAAGGAGAAAGAATCAGCGATTGACGGCCAAGACTTCGAAAAGGCCGCCGCATTACGTGATGACGAAAAGAATCTGCTCGCCGAGAAAGCCACCCGTGAGCGCGAGTGGAAAGCCGGCGACATGGATGTAGTTGCTGAAGTCGATGAGCGACTAATCGGTGAGGTTCTTGCGTTAATGACCGGTATCCCGGTCACTGACCTGACCGAGGATGACATTGCGCGGTTGCTGCGGATGGAAGATGAACTCCATAAGCGCATCGTGGGTCAAGAGCAGGCTGTTATCGCGTTGTCAAAGGCCATTCGCCGCACGCGGGCTGGCTTGAAGGATCCAAAGCGCCCGTCAGGTTCGTTCATCTTTGCTGGGCCATCCGGTGTCGGCAAAACCGAACTGAGCAAGACCCTCGCGGAGTTCTTATTCGGTAACGCTGATGCGCTAATCGCCCTTGATATGAGCGAGTATTCAGAGCGGCATACCGCCTCACGGCTATTTGGCTCGCCTCCCGGCTACGTCGGTTACGAAGAGGGCGGTCAGCTCACCGAGAAGGTGCGCCGCAAGCCTTTCTCCGTAGTGCTGTTCGATGAAATCGAAAAGGCCCATCCGGATATCTTCAACACCTTGTTGCAGGTTCTCGAAGAAGGTCGGTTGACCGATGCGCAGGGCCGCGTGATCGACTTCAAAAACACGGTCATCATCATGACTACCAACCTAGGTAGCCGCGATGTGTCAAAGGGCGTGCTACTGGGATTCGCACCCGAGAATGACGACGAAACCGCATACGAGCGGATGAAGGCGAAGGTGCAGCAAGAACTCAAGCAGCACTTCCGTCCGGAGTTCTTGAACCGAATTGACGACACCATCGTGTTCCATCAGCTAACCCAAGATGAAATCGTCAGCATCGTTGATCTCATGATTGCCGCTTTGGATCTGCGCCTGCAGGACATGAACATGGGCATCGAGTTGACATTTGGTGCTAAGGCATTGCTCGCAGAGCGTGGATATGACCCGGTCATGGGTGCCCGCCCGCTGCGTCGCACGATTCAGCGCGACCTTGAAGATCCACTGAGTGAGAAGATGCTCTTCGGTGACATACCGCAGGGGTCGATAGTGGTCGTCGATGTCACCGGTGAGGGCGACGAACGGGAGTTTACGTTTACGGCTACTCCGAAAACCGAATTGCCCGACTCCCCACCGATCGAAGCGGCCGGAACAATCGCGGAATAATCAGTAGCTAGTACGGGTACCGGAAGGAGGGGCCACCATTATGAGCGGGCCCCTAATTCCGGGTATCCGAGAGTTCGATGCACCCCGGAAACGTAATCCGATAATCCTGTGGTGGCTATTGGGGTTAGTGATTTTGTCTGGGGTTGTCGTGCTTGGCCTCGGGGTGTTCGCGGCGGCTGGCCCACTTCGACAACTTGGCTTGGTGACTGAAAAGCTGGAGCCGTTGGCTTTTCGGCCCACGATTGTCGACACGGTGGTGCAGATATCGGTTGCCTTACCCGCTGAAGGCCTTTGCGCCGACGATGTGGTTGATATCGAGCAGTCCGAGGACGCAGCAGCGGTGTATGTGGGTGCATCGGTGACCTCACCTCGCAATATCAGTTGCCCGGCTGTCGGGCTCAGTGCATCTCAGGTGTGGGTCGATGTGCAACTACTAGCACCACTAGCGCAGCGTCAGGTGATTAGAGATGATGACGGCCAGGTGCTGTCGCGGGAGAGCTCAACCGGCCTAGGTTAAAGGTGCTCGTAGCTGGTTTCATGCACGGTGACACTGCCGGTTTTCACCAAGGATTAATCATTGGCGTGCAATGTGGTGTTTAGCCCGCCCCAGGTGCCGGTGCGCATGACAACTTCAATTGCACCGCTTTGGGAGTTACGTCGAAACAGTAGGTTATCGGCGCCAGACACTTCACTAGCTTTTGCGACACTGCCGTCCGGCAAGGTGACTTTGGAGCCGGCGGTTACGTAAAGGCCAGCTTCGACAACACAATTCGCTCCCAAGGACAAACCGACTCCTGCGTTAGCACCGATCAAGCAGCCCTTGCCAATGCTGACAACTTCCTTGCCTCCGCCGGACAAGGTGCCCATGATTGAGGCCCCGCCACCAATGTCAGAGCCGTCATCGACGACCACGCCTGCCGAGATGCGGCCCTCGACCATAGAGGTGCCCAAAGTGCCGGCATTGAAATTGACGAACCCCTCGTGCATGACCACGGTGCCCGATGCCAAGTGGGCACCTAGGCGAACTCGATCGGCGTCGGCGATACGCACTCCACTTGGTACTACGTAATCGACCATCCGCGGGAATCGGTCGACTCCGAACACGGTTAGGTGATGGCCTTTTGACCGAGCACGAAGGCGCACCTCGGTGAGTCGATCAAGGGGCACGGGGCCGGAGTCAGTCCAGGCGACGATGGGCAGCAATCCGAATATCCCATCAAGGTTGATGGTGCGCGGCTTCACGATGCGGTGCGAGAGCAGGTGTAGTCGTAGGTAGGCGTCCGCTGTGTCGGTTGGGGGCGCCGACAGATCGGGGATAGTTGTGGAAATGCTGCGGACCTGAGCGCCGATGGTTTCGGTTGAATTGATGCCGCTACTGATATCAGGGACATCCTTTGGGATGGCACCGAGTGTTGGGGCTGGGTACCAAACGTCCAGCACAACATCGCCAGCTATGGTCGCGAGGCCGATGGCCGAGGCGGGGCCGGTCACCGGGCTTAATTCAGGATGAGTGCTCATCGCACTACCGTATCCATGTGGGCATCGCTGATCGAACCTTGGACCTGTCGACAGACGTTGTAGCTCTTACGGCTGCCTTGATCGATATCCCGAGCCAGTCTCACCAGGAAGAGCAGTTGGCAGATTTGGTGCACGCCGCCTTAGCGGATTGTGCGCACCTATTGGTTCAGCGCTTTGGTAACACCATCGTGGCCCAAACCCAACTGGGTCATTCGGAGCGGGTGCTACTTGGCGGTCATCTCGACACCGTGCCGTCTGCTGACAATATTCCGCATCACTTCGAAGGTGACCGGCTTTACGGCTTGGGTTCATGTGACATGAAGGGCGGGGTGGCAGTTGCGCTTCGCCTAGCGGCGACTCTTGCCACCCCTAACCGGGATGTTACCTACATCTTTTATGAGTGCGAGGAAGTCGCAGGAGAATTTAACGGGTTGCAGAAACTTGCTGATCAGCAACCGCACCTCTTAGCGGCCGACCTCGCAATTTTGCTGGAGCCGTCTAATGCTGCTATCGAAGCCGGATGCCAAGGCACCTTGCGCGCCGAGATCAGTGTTAACGGTGTGCGAGCACATAGTGCCCGCTCTTGGCTTGGTGAAAACGCTGTCCACTCAGCCGTGGATGTGCTTCAGATACTTGTCTCGTATGTGCCCAGGCGGCCGATCGTCGACGGCCTGGAGTATCGCGAGGGGCTAAATGCAGTTGCGATCAACGCCGGTATAGCGGGAAATGTGATCCCCGATAGTTGTGTAGTGACAGTGAACTATCGGTTCGCGCCGGATCGTTCAACTGCTGAAGCTAAGGCTCATGTCGAGGAAGTTTTTGCGGGCTACGACGTTGCAGTTGTTGATCTGGCTGCGGGCGCCCGGCCTGGGCTTGATCGCCCGGCTGCTGCGGAGTTTGTTGCCGCGGTTGGGCAAGCCCCGGCGCCCAAGTTCGGCTGGACTGATGTCGCCCGGTTCTCGGCGATGGGTACCCCGGCCCTAAATTTTGGACCGGGGGACCCATCACTTGCACATAGTGCTGACGAGCATGTACCACTTGAGCAACTGCGGGCCTGCGAGTTGCAGTTGCGTACCTGGCTGGCCTAGGTAGTCCGGTTACTGCTTATTAGCTTCGACGTCGAAGGTTAAGTGGATTTCATCGCCGACCAAGACGCCACCGGTTTCGAGCGCTGCATTCCAGACTAAGCCGAAATCCTTACGGCTGATTTTCGCGGTGCCTTCGAAACCGACCTTATTGGTGCCGTAAGGATCGGTGCTGGCGCCGACAAATTCATACTTCACTTCGACCGAATTAGTCACTCCATGAATTGTTAGGTCACCGGTCACCAAGATCTCGTCGCCCTTGGCGGCAACACCGGTTGAGACAAAAGTGAGAGTGGGGAAATTCTCAGCGTCTAAGAAGTCCGCGGATGCCAAATGGGCATCGCGGTCGGCAGAGTTGGTGTTGATGCTGGCGGCCTCAATCGTTAGTTCAGCGCGCGAAGCGGACAGGTTGTCACCGTCAATGGTGAACGAGCCGGAGTAGGTGCCGAAACTACCGCGGACTTTTGCGACCATCGCGTGGCGCACCCAAAAGCCGATGGTGGTGTGGAAAGGATCGATGATCCAGGTGCCAGTGGCTGGCGAAAGGTTACTCATGGGTCTCCCTTGAAAGTTAGAGTTAGTTGAAAGTTATATCAATATAGTTGAATGCTTGACTGAAGTCAATTGCCGCCAAATCGAGCGGTTAGGGTTGGGGCCGTGCCCACCATCTGCGTCTATTGCGCCTCGAGTTCGGGGATCGATGAGCGCTACCTGGCCCTAGCCGATGAGGTGGGTACCGCGATTGCAACACGCGGCTGGCAACTTGTCTCAGGTGGTGGCTCGGTATCGATGATGGGGGCGGTGGCCCGGGCGGTTCGACGCGGAGGCGGGCACACCATCGGGGTGATCCCGCAAGCCCTCGTTGCTATGGAAGTCGCAGACCACGATGCCGATGAACTAATAATCACCGATGACATGCGCGCGCGAAAAGGGATCATGGACGACCGCGCTGACGCCTTCTTGGCCTTGCCAGGAGGAATTGGCACCTTAGAAGAG
>WLHM01000034.1 GCA_009702725.1 Actinomycetota bacterium
CCATAATGCCCGTGCATTTAAGATGTTGCACTTCGCCGTAGAACCAGCTGTCTGCGCTACGGGGTTAACCGAGGTTTCCGCTCCACCGCCCTTATTGCTGAGTGATCAGGTGGCAGTCTCCCTGGGTTCGGGTAAGGTTAGGGAAAGCATCACGAGCGCTATGAGAGGGCCCACCATGAAGACCACCCGATTTGCTGCTGCCTCATTCGTGGCCCTCGCGTTGGCGTTTACTGCTGCCCCCGCTCATGCTGCGCAGCCACAGGCAACCGACAAGCAAAATGCCGTTGCGACCTTGATCTATAAGGCACTCAAGCGTACGCAGGCAAGTAGCCCAAAGGCGTTCAAGTCAACCTGCCTCCTGTACACGATCAACCCCAAGACAGTCCTTGACCTGTTCTTTGACAATGACGACTTTGTGGAACTCAGTAAGCCTCTTGGCGCCTCGAAGAAGGACTTTCGGGCCGGGATCAATATCGCACTCAAGAAGGCCTGCGCTTAAGTCAGGTGCCGCCCGTCACTGAAACTTTTGATCGGTGCTGACAATCGAGTTGACGAGGCCTCGGTAGACTCACCAGTCTTATGAGTGAACCAACTGATGTCGCCGGCCGCTTCGACGAGCCCATCGGCTACGACTTTGATGTAATTCAGGAGCGTTGGCTGCCCATTTGGGATGAGCTAGCCCCATTTCGATCCGGGGGCCACGGTGATACCCGGCCCAAGAAGTACGTCCTTGACATGTTTCCGTACCCATCCGGTGATCTCCATATGGGCCATGCGGAGGCTTACGCACTAGGCGACGTTATCGCTCGGTACTGGGTGCAGCAGGGCTTTAATGTCATGCATCCGATCGCCTGGGACGCCTTTGGCTTACCGGCCGAGAACGCCGCCATAAAGCGTAATGAGGATCCAATTCATTGGACCTACGAAAACATTGCACAGCAAAAAGCTTCGATGCGCCGTTACGCCTGTTCATTTGACTGGGATCGGGTTTTCAACACCTGCGACCCGGAATACTACAAATGGAATCAGTGGTTCTTCCTGCAGATGTTTGAGCGCGGTTTGGCATATCGCAAGGCAAGTAGTGTCAACTGGTGTCCGAATTGCCAAACTGTGCTGGCAAATGAGCAAGTTGTCAACGGAGTTTGTGAGCGTTGCGATACGGCTGTCACCAAAAAGAAATTAACGCAGTGGTATCTGCGCATCACCGACTATGCCGATCGCCTACTTGACGACATGCAAGACCTGGAAGGCAAATGGCCGGAGAAAGTGTTGCTGATGCAGCGCAACTGGATCGGTCGCTCAAGTGGATCTGAAGTCGAGTTCGCCATTGAAGGGCGCGATGAGCCGGTTACTGTATATACGACTCGACCTGACACCTTGTATGGCGCAACTTTCTTCGTAGTGGCTGTTGACTCGGACCTTGCGGCTGAACTTGCCTCGGGAACTTCAGCTGAGGCCGATTTCGCGGCGTATCTCGAGCAGGTCAAAGGCACTTCAGAAATGGATCGGCTAGACCAATCCCGCGAAAAGACCGGCGTGTTCTTGCAGCGTTACGCAATTAATCCAGTAAATGGTGAACGCATCGAAGTGTGGGCATCGGATTATGTGCTCGCCGACTACGGTACCGGTGCGATTATGGCCGTACCTGCGCACGACCAGCGCGACCTAGACTTCGCTCGTAAATTTAATCTCCCCGTTCGGGTAGTGGTGGAGGCCGGTGAAGACCCAGTAGCGACCGGGGTCGCCACGGCCGATGATGGACCACACGTTAACTCGGGGCCACTTGATGGCTTGGACAAAGTCGAAGCCATCGCTGCGATGAACCTGGTGCTTGAACAACGTGGCACCGGGCGCTCGGCTGTTAATTACCGCCTTCGCGATTGGCTTATCTCACGTCAGCGTTACTGGGGTGCACCGATCCCGATCATTCATTGCCCAACATGCGGTGAGGTCCCGGTACCCGAAGCGCAGTTGCCGGTGCTGTTGCCACCGGCTGAAGGCCTAGACCTCAAACCGAAGGGCACCTCACCCCTTGGCGCTGCGATCGAGTGGGCCAGCGTTCTTTGCCCCAAGTGTGGTGAACCAGCAACTCGTGATGCCGACACCATGGATACCTTCGTCGACTCTTCGTGGTACTACCTGCGTTATGTCGACCCGAATGACTCGACTCGAGCCTTTGACCCGGCAAAAGTTCGCGAATGGTTGCCGGTTGATCAATATGTGGGCGGTGTCACCCATGCCATCTTGCATCTGCTTTACAGTCGTTTCTTCACCAAAGTGCTTTTCGATATGGGGCTACTCGATTTCACGGAGCCATTCACCCGCCTGCTAAACCAGGGCATGGTGGTGATGTCTGGCTCAGCAATGAGCAAGAGTCGAGGCAACCTGGTGCGGCTCTCCGATGAGCTGGCAATCCACGGCGTCGACGCCATTCGGTTGAGCATGGTGTTCGCCGGGCCACCCGAGGACGATGTCGACTGGGCGGACGTCTCTCCGTCAGGTGCGAAAAAGTTTCTAGCTCGAGCTTGGCGACTATCTGGTGATGTAACAAGTGCACCCGGGGTTGACTTTAGTTCCGGTGACCGGCAACTTCGAAAGGCAACACATCGGGCAGTGCAAGATGCCACTGTCTCTATTGAGTCCTTCCGATTTAATGTTGCGGTTGCAAGGGCGATGGAGTTAGTTAACGTCACCCGTAAGGCCATCGATACAGGTTGTGGGCCAGATGATCCAGCCGTACGTGAGGCCACTGAAGCAGTCGCGATCATTTTGTCACTTGTTGCGCCCTATACCGCCGAAGACATGTGGTCGCGCCTAAGTCATGAGCCTTCGGTTGCCCTTGCTGGCTGGCCAAAAGTCGATCCCGAACTGTTGGTCGAAGATTCGGTGATTTGTATTGTGCAAATCGCTGGCAAGGTGCGCGAGCGCCTTGAAGTTGCCCCCACGATCAGCGAGGACGAACTTAGGGCGTTAGCGCTCTCGGCTCCCGCAGTACAGGCGGCACTGGAGGGTAAGGGTATTAAGACGGTCATTGTGCGACCACCCAAGCTCGTCAACATTGTGCCTGAGTAACTGGTTTTCGTTACGCTGCCCGTATGCCAGTTGCGGTAATCACCGATTCGACCGCCTACTTGCCGAGCGGGTGGGCAGCAAAGTACGGGATCTCGGTTGTTCCTGTGCAAGTCGTGGTCGCGGGCCAGCCATATGACGAAACCGAAGATCAACAAGCCGAGCGCGTAGTTGAAGCACTTGAACAGTGGCATCCGGTCACGACGTCGCGGCCTTCACCTGAACGTTTCTTTGAATGCTTTCGCGCAGCCCAAGAGGCCGGGGCCACCTCGATAGTGGTGGCAACTCTTTCAGCAGCGATGTCTGCGACATATGAGTCAGCGTTACTCGCGGCGAAGGAGTGCACGATACCGGTGCATGTAATCGATAGCCGTAGTATCGCCATGGGCCTTGGATTCGCGGTAATTTCTGGTGCTGAGGCAGCCGGTTTGGGTGCTAATGAGTTTGACGTAACCTCGATAATCGAGCGGCGGGCAGAAGCCAGCCAAGTTTTCTTTTATGTCGACACTTTGGAGTATTTGCGCCGCGGTGGGCGAGTTAGCTCGACGCGAGCCGTGGTGGGACAAGCCCTTAAAGTTAAGCCGCTTTTGCAACTCGTTGATGGGAACGTGCAGCAAGTTGACAAGGTGCGCACGGCATCAAAAGCTCTGGCTCGATTAGCTGATCTCGCGGTTGAATCGGCAGGTGATGCTGAAGTGGATATCGCAGTTCAGCATTTGTCGGCATCCGAGCGGGCGCAGCAACTTGTTGATATCTTGCAGGAGCGCCTACCAGCCGCCACCATCGTGCAGTGCCCGGTGGGTGGCGTTGTTGGTGCACATGTGGGCCCGGGCATGGTTGCTGTTGTAGTGGCGCCGAAAGTCGATTGGCTGTGACCCCATGGTTATGGGTGTTTGTTGCCGGTGGAGTTGGGTATCTCCTTGGCTCTATTAGTCCGGCAGTTTATGTGGCGCGAATATTCGGGGTCGACCTTTATGCATCAGGTTCGGGTAATCCCGGTGCGACAAATGTTGGCCGTACGCTAGGGGCGCGCTGGGGCGTAATTGTCGGTGTCATAGATATTGCCAAAGGCTTTGTGCCAGCGGCCCTGTTCGGGATTTACGTCGGTGAGATTGCCGGTGAAGTTGCGGGATTAGCCGCGGTGCTCGGCCACATAACGTCACCATTCCTTAAAGGTCGTGGTGGTAAAGGGGTTGCCACCACCTTGGGCGCAATCCTGGGGGTACAGCCTTGGCTAGCCATCCCGGTGCTCATTACTTTTGGTATTGGAGTTGCTATTTGGCACCGCGTTGGCCTTGGTGCTGCTCTAGCCGCAATCGTTTTGGCACTTAGTGGGGTAGTCGGGTGGGCCGTCGGATTACTGGATCCATCTGATGCGGTTTTCGCGGTAGCGATGGCGGGTTTGGTGCTGGGTCGGCATATCGGCAATGTCCGCCGTGCGACCTTGCAATAGCAAACTCGCGTTGTCCACAACGTGGCTCTGATGGCAAATTCATCCACAGGCCGGCAATTGCCCACTGACTTTTGTGCGGTGACTTTCTAACGTCGCGGTATGTCCTTGCGCACCGTCGTTGCTGATCGCTTTCACAAGCAGGCGCCAGCGGTGGCAGCAGCAACCAGCGATCGCCTCCACCGAATTGCGAGCCAGTGGACTCCAGCTCCGCCGGCAGCGCTGCCGGCTGATGCGTTTGCCGACGCCATCGCGGCCCCGGCGCCAAGGGCTCGGGTAGTTCACCTTGATCGGCGGGCCTGGCGCGGGCTACTAGTAATCGTGCTCGGTGCCGCACTTATTGCCGGTTGGATGTGGTGGCAGGGTCGGCCGCGGGAGCTGGTACTTGCCCCTGAGGTGATAGCAAGTGGCGCTGCGATACCTGGTGTCATGAACTCCCCGGCTGCGGTATCGGGGCAAGTTGTTGTCCATGTAATCGGCGCGGTGAATAACCCAGGATTGGTGGAGTTGCCTGCCGGATCGCGCATTGCTGACGCGATCACCGCCGTCGGTGGCGCTAAAACGGCAAAAGCACTCGGGTCGGTAAATCTGGCCCGCGTGTTGATTGATGGTGAACAGATCGTCGTCGGGGCGCAGCCGGGTGCAGTGACTGGAACACCCATTGACGCCAATGGGGTACTTAACCTAAATAGTGCAACCGAATCCGATTATGAATCCCTGCCAGGTGTTGGCCCGGTGCTGGCGGCTCGAATTATGGCTTGGCGCACGACGAACGGAGTATTTCGAAGTATTGACGAACTTGGTGAAGTCACTGGTATCGGGCCATCAATCCTCGAACAGATTCGCCCACTGGTCCGGGTTTGATTGATCTGCGCCTGTTGCTCCCAGCGGGGGCGGCATGGTTGGGCGCGGTGGTTGTGGTGGCTTCGGCGAATTCGGTGCCGCAACTTGTTGAACGCCATCAGCATGCACTTATCTTCCTACTGATCGCTGGAACCTTCCTGGTGCCGACGTGGCTCTTCGCTGCCCGCATTGGCCGTCACCGCGCTGACTTGATTCGAACCGGGGCCTTCGGGTTGGCTATTGGAGTCGTGGCGGCGAGTTGGCAGATCCTGTCGCTGACCGCGCAACCGTTGGCCGGCTGGGTTGATGCGGGTGCAACCTCCACCGTGCACGGCATTGTTATTGGAGATGCGCAGCGGCAAACCTCGCGCGGTCAAGTGATTTGGCAGTCGGCTACTTCGAATCAGATACGTGTTAACGCCACGCAAATTGAGGCCCGTGGCAAGGTGATTGTCAGTGGGCTGCCAATCATTATCCGTATCCCAGGTAGCGATGGCCTGCCGCCGTCTGGCACGCAGATCAAAGTGATCGGGCGACTGGCCGCACCCTGGTTACCTGATACGGCAGCTCAATTGAGTGTTTCTGGTGCCGACCAGATCGAAATAATTGGTGATGCCGGCCCGATTGATCAATTCGCAACATCAATGCGCGCGGGATTGCGAGCCAGTGTTGCAAACTCCGAACCCAATGCGGCTGCACTTGTCACCGGTCTAGCGGTTGGTGATGAATCACTGCAGACCGATGAACTTGATAATGCCATGCGCAAATCTGGGCTCTCGCATTTGACCGCGGTGTCAGGCGGGAATGTTGCAATTGTGTTAGTGGTAGTTCTTGGTATTGCGCGGTTGCTCCGCTTGAGATTGCCGGGCCGCATTGTCTTTGCACTGATCGCTCTAACCTATTTCGTAATTTTGGTGCGCCCGCAACCAAGTGTCCTACGTGCGGCGGTGATGGGCGCGGTGGTGCTCGTTGGCATGTTGGCGGGTGGCAGGCGGGGTGGGCCCGCAGTGTTGTCGACGGCCGTGATCGTGTTAATCGTGATCGCCCCCGGTCTGGCGGTGTCATGGGGCTTCGCGCTCTCGGTGGCAGCGACGGCAGGGCTCATTCTGCTTTCACCGTTTGTCGAGAAGTGGTTGGCAAGCCAGCGCTGGTGTGCGCGGCTACCTCCGGCGTTACGGGAGGCGATCGCGATCACCACAGCAGCGCAACTTGCGACGCTTCCGCTGCTAATCGCGATGGGCACGAGCGTTGGCTGGGTGGCGCTGCCGGCGAATTTGCTAGCGATGCCCGCGGTTGCTCCGGTCACGGTTCTAGGGCTGCTCGCCGCATTCGTCTCGCTGGTTAGCCCACCGCTGGCAAGTCTGATCGGCCAGTTAGCGGCATGGCCCGCCGGCTGGATCGCGCAAGTGGCCATTACCGGTAGTTCGCTGCCGTTGGCGAGTTTGCCGTGGCCGAGCGGCTGGATAGGCGCGGCGCTCCTGCTCCCCGCTGCAATATTCATCATTTACGCGCGCCGATATTCAAAGCGTCGTTGGCCAGGGGGTGTGCCTAAGCGGGTAGTGATCGCTGCGGCAGCTGCGGCTGTTTGCGTGATTGGCTTGTTCACCTTCGCGCCACCTAATCAGCATGGCTGGCCACCACCAGGCTGGCTGATGGTGGTTTGCGATATTGGGCAAGGGGATGCTCTAGTGCTGCGTGCGTCCGCGACAAAGTACGTGGTGGTAGATGCAGGACCAGACCCGATTGCGATCGATCGATGTTTGCGGGATTTAGATGTAGTGAATATCTCAGCCATCGTGCTGACCCATTACCACGCTGATCACGTTAACGGCCTACCTGGAGTGCTAGCGGGTCGATCGGTCGGTGCAGTCTTTACGACCATTGTTCGTGATCCACCAGATGAAGCCGTGCTTGTCGATGGGTGGCTAAATGAGGCGGGGCTGATTTCGCAACCTGTTCGAATCGGTGAGGTGCGTAAGATCGAGGGCCTCTCTTGGCAGGTGCTTTGGCCGGAAAGATTAATCCAGGCCGGATCGGTTCCAAATAATTCGAGTGTCACCTTGCTGGTTGAGATT
This sequence comes from Actinomycetota bacterium, assembly GCA_009702725.1. Lineage (GTDB taxonomy): Bacteria > Actinomycetota > Actinomycetes > S36-B12 > S36-B12. The sequence continues at coordinate 7,438 of WLHM01000034.1, forward strand.
TCTGGAGTTCGGATCCTGCTGCCCGGTGATATCGAACCTGAAGCGCAGGGCGCGATCATGGCCACGTCCGCGAACCTGATGGTTGATGTTGTCAAAGTCCCGCACCATGGCTCGCGTTATCAGCATCCGCGATTTGCAGCGTGGACCCATGGGCGTCTCGCGGTGATTAGTGTCGGCAAAGGCAACACTTATGGGCATCCGGCACCCGAAACTATTGCTTCCTGGCAGGAGTTAGGGGCGCTGGTCGGCCGAACCGATGAACAAGGGGATCTTGCGGTCGTGTCGAGCCCTAGCGGGCAGCTCGGCTTAGTAGCCCGGGGGTAGCCGGCAGCGACTAAGGCATGGCTCTGGCATGCTGTCGACCTATGGCGCTAAGTAAGACGGCACCCACGCGGATCACCATCGCTGCGGGTAATGAGCCGATGCTGGTTGATCGAGCAGTTGCCGACACTTTCGCAGCGATTCGTGCCATCGATTCAAGTACCCAACGCGTGCTAATTTCCGCCAGTTCCGATGATGGTGGCGCTTTGATTCGCGATGCGATGTCACCGAATCTATTTGGTGATGCAACCGTGCTCATAGTTACGGGCATCGATTCGTCAAGTGAAGAAGTCGATGCGGCGTTGCGCGGATTTATCGCGGAGCCAGCGGAGCATGCTTGGTTGATAGTGACCCACCCCGGCGGAGTCAAAGGCAAGAATCTTTTGGACGCACTGCGGTCGGCCGGTGGCACCGAGATTGATTGCAAGGCTTTGAAGAAGGGTAAAGCGACAATTGAGTTCTTGAACCGTGAGGTAAGGCTACATAAACGCTCGATGACGTCCGAGGCGATTACGGCTCTTTATGACTCCATCGGCCACGACTTACGCCTGTTGGTTGGCGCGATATCGCAACTCTGCAGTGATGTCGAACACGATCCAATTTCGATTGAAGATATCAATTCCTATTTCATCGGGGTAGCTGATGTGGCTGGCTACACGATCTCCGATGCGGTCTGGGATAAACGGTCGGTTGAGGCGCTCAGATCCCTGCGGTGGGCGATGGAGGCGTCGGACAACGTCGGCGTGCCGACGGTGCTGGCGATGGCAAGTGGGCTGCGCACCTTGGTTGGTGTCGGAGGCATGGCAGGTGCGTCGGATTTAGATGTTGCCAAGACCATCGGAGTGCCGCCATGGAAGGTAAAGACGTTACGTCAGCAGTGGGCCAAGTGGAGTGGTGACCAGCGGCGCTTGGCAGCGGCCGCCGTTGCACTCGCCGATGCTGACGGCGCCGTAAAGGGCGGAGTCAAAATTGGCTCCAGTTTGGATGCCGAACAGAAATTACTCGCACTTGAAAGGCTCGTTATCACCACTTCAGCGGGGACCCGAACGCTGAACTGAGAGAGTCGGTGGTTAGCACCTCACTCGGCTTACCTACGGCGTGCACGCGCCCTGCACTCATGAGAATCACCCAATCTAACGGCTGATAATTGTGCGGTCACGAGTTCGACAATCAAAGCATTAAAGGACTCGGGTACTTGCACTGTGACAATCAGCACAACAGGTGGTAAGAATTTCCGGCCAACGGTGACTACGCGAGTATTTCAACTTACTCGCTAGGTGTGGGTGCTCCGGGGCTCGCGTTAGAACCGGAACTTGCAAGACCTCCGTGGATGAAATTCAACACTGCTTGGATTTCATCCACGGGGTCGCAGCCGGTTGTTTCAATA
>WLHM01000035.1 GCA_009702725.1 Actinomycetota bacterium
GACCGTAAAGACCTATTTATATGCTGCGCACCCATCTGAAACTCGGAAGGTCGACGGTTCGACCCCGTCCCTGGCCACCTCTTACGCAGCGCATGCTAAGAAGCAACAACAGAAACCTAAAGTGCTAAATAGATGAAGGGATGAAGTGCTAAAAAGCCCGGACCGGACGAACCCGCAGCGTGGAGTTCTTGGTGTCGTAGCGCTGACGGCCATCGGTCAAAGCCTGGGGCCACGCGTAGTTCGCGTCGAACTGACTCGAACTCCAGTAATAGTCGCTAGCAAACCCGTACGTGCCACTAGCGAACGTGCCATTCTGCGCACCCGTGCATGCAAGTGTAGAAGGGGCCCCCGTCCAAGTTCGCGAGTAATTACACATCGCATTCAACTCATCTTTAGACGGCAAGAACCAATCCGTCAGTCCACCACCGGCGTACGCACGCACCGCATTAGGTGCACTTAACGTGCACGCCACAAAAGACGATGCACTGGTCAGCATTGCAGTGGTATTCGCACTACCAGTACCAACAGCGGTGCTTGTGGTCACTGAATTGCTGTCGTCACTGCACCACGAGATACCGGTCGTCTCGATGGCATCCCACGTGTTCGGTGCCATCTCATAGGTAAGGCCAACAGAGATGAGGAACACCAATCCGCCACCAGGGCCAATGTCACCAAGTGCATACGTCACAGAACCGCCGCCACTGCTCGCCGCTACTGGGGTTCTCGCCCAGGTGATACTCCTGCCGCATGTCCAACCGCCTTTACCGGCGTTGGCCCACTGCTCCCAAGTTGGGTACCAACTCGAATCCGCACCCCAACTGGCCTGCCACGGTGTTTCACCCACCTGCGCGGTACACGCCTCAGTCTGGCTCGCACTTTGATAGGACTGATACTGCACGGAATCAGCCGATGCCACATTCGCACCAAACAACATGCCCGCAACCACCACCAACACCGACAAGGTGGCAAATAACCTCTTGGATCGAACAGGCTTCACAACCGACATCACTAACTTCCAACCACTGGGGGACTTCACTCAGTGAGGAGGGGTTCTCACCGAGCGCGAAACAAGGTGCAAGTGCACGCCCGAGCGCTGCGACGCGGGAACGGTAGAGACGACAACAATCAGCATAGGAGAAAAATGTGACCCAGGTACCCGAAATAGGCCCTTTAGGGACGCGATTCATGTGCACGGAATGTGCACAGACCCTGCAACACCAGAGCCAACTACGAGGGACTCACAAGACAGTGACACTGACTGTGCATGACCGTAAAGACCTATTTATATGCTGCGCACCCATCTGAAACTCGGAAGGTCGACGGTTCGACCCCGTCCCTGGCCACCACTGGATCCCACCATGCAGGCCAGAAATGGACTACTCGCTTCATGCCACTGACATGGGAGCAAGTTGTAATCGATGCGCACGACCACCGGGAACTTGGCCTCTGGTGGGCCCGAGCGCTCGACTGGATTGTCACTAATGAGGACGTCACAGATGTCGAGATTCGATCCGCAGCCGATCATAAAACTTGGTGCATCGCGTCGTGACAAAGGTCAAGGCGAAGTTTCTTGAGTTGTGCTCGCTGACCCTGAAGGAAACAAGTTCTGCATTCTTTGACCTACCGCAACCACCGAGCACAGCAAGCTCAAAAGCTCGAGCGCCTGACCGGTAAACAAGCCCTAAATCTGGTTGAACTACTTCGTTCCCTGGACGACAAGCCGGATTCCGCGGAACGGGTTGATGGAGTACCCGGGAATCGTCTGCGGCGTAACTCCAACAGCGGATAGCCACATCTGGTACGCCGTCGCGGTAACGACGCCACCGTGCCAGCGACGCCACACGATGCTTGGATCACTCAACTTCGGCGGCGGGGCGATCGTGTCGGTGATCTCCACAACGTTGCCGCCCTGATCTAGTGTTCCCCATGGCGATCGAGTGAGCGCTTGCCCCACCGAACTGACATTCCCGCCATACGCGGGGAACAGCGGAACCGGTGTCTGTGAGCACTGAGCGGCAGTGAACGGCTGCGGACACCAGTCGGGGGCACTGCCGGGCAGCGACTCGAAAGTAGCCAGGGGCTGGGTTCCCGCGTTGGTCACGTTGCCATTGACATCGAGTTGCGTGGCCACGGGCTGCTCGCCGGTCGAGCAGCCGGACGTGTCGACCGGGCAGTTGACATATAACCCTGGGTTGGTGGGGTAGTCCCAGTAGGAGAACTTTCCACCACCATTGGGGTCGTAATACGCGGCCTTTATCCACTCGTTTTGGCTAGAGATCATGAATCCGGTCTTGGAGTTACGAGTGGCCTTGCGATTCTTCATGGTGTACATGCCAGTTTCAGTCTTAGACGAAAGGCGCACCGTGTAGGTGGTCACCTGCAGTTGCTGACCTGAGACCGTGGTGACCGGCGAAGTCTTCTTCGAGAGCACCGTGCCGTTCTGGGCCGCATTCGCAAATCGTGCGGCACGGGAGAAGTCCGCTGAGTTGTAGGGCTTATTCGCCCACGCTGAAGATGCCACGTAGTAGCGCTGACCGAGCGGAGCCTTCAGATTCCGGTTGATGGATCCGAACTTGGGCCACACGGCCGAACTCTCGGGTGCATCCCACAGGTGGTGGCGGTTACTGCCGAGCGGATCGACCGTGTTCAAGAAGGCAACCCATTGGGCAACCGTGAGTTCAGTCTCAGCGATATCGAAGTTGTAAGGAACGCTGCCGACCTCCATGCAGGATGTCGACGCAACCGCCTGCACCCCCGTATCCGGGTCGGCCTGCGTAGCAGCCTGGACCGCCGGTAGCGCTGCCTGGCAGGAAGCACTGGATTCGTAGACATCGTTGTAGAACGGGATGATCCACGCAGACGGGTTACCCGCAGATGCCACCGTGACGGTCGAGAGAGTCAAGACATTAGGTCGGATCGGCGGGCGCGGGAATATCTGCGAGACGGTGTTCGAGACGGAGTTGGCTACGAAGAGATTGCCCGCTGCATCAGAGGTGATACCGATGGGCCGGCGACCAGCCACCGCGATAACTCGAGAATCCCCACCCGGTGTCAGCTGGGAAACCGAATCCGAGCCATCGTTAGTGACGTAGAGGTTGCCGTTCGGGTCAATGGTGATGCCGATGGGTCGCCGACCTGTCTTGCCGATGATGCTCGAGGTGCCGCCTGAGGTGATCATGGAGACATTGGCGGAGTTCCAGTTGGCCGTGAAGACACTTCCGGCAAGATCAATCGCAATCGCCTGCGGCCAGCCCCCGGTGGTGCCGAACGTCGATTGGGTCCCATCGGGAGTGATCTTCGTTACCGTGTCGGAGCCTTCGTTCGCGGTGTATACGTTGCCCGCGGGATCAAGTGCGAGGCCGAGCGGGTGCGTGCCGGTCGCGGCCAAGGTAGACGAGACTCCCGTAGCACTGATCTTCGTGACGGTGCTGTCTTGGTAGTTAGCGGTGTAGACGTTGCCTGATGCGTCAACTTTGATCCCCATTGGCTGGTTACCGGTCGCACCGAACAACGTTGATACTCCGCCGGGGGTGATCTTGGTGACCGTGTTGTCACCGCTGTTGGCCGTGTAGATGTTGCCCGTCAAATCCAGTGCGAGTGCAGTCGGGAGATGACCTGTGGTGCCTAGAATGAAGGCGTCGCCTTCAGGTGTGATCTTGGTGACCGTATTAGCCCGCGTATCGGCCGTATACACGCCCCCGTAAGGGTCGACTACCACTGCTGAGGGGCCCTTGCCTGTCGTTGCCAGAGTGATGGTTGCCCGCGGGATGGAGGGGGTCGCCGTGGTCGCGCTAATGCGAACATCGGCAACGGCAGCGGGTGCCTGCGCAGCTATCAGGAGCGCGAAAGACACCAAGGCAGGGACAACGATTAATTTCTTTCTCATTTCGGCAGACTACTCTCTCTAGCCAGAGCGAGTACCTGCTGACCCCGTTTCCTTAATGCTTGGAATGAATCTTGAGCCTGCTTTGCCAGCTCCGAACTAGTGCGCGGTAACTTTCGGATTTTCTATCACGCGGTCGCCCCAGCGCGGGATCAGTCGCGCGACGACTGCACCGATTAGCGCCGCGGGCACTAACGTCCAAGTGCCCATCAGTAAGCCGAGAACAACACCAAGGATGATCACAATCGGCCACTTCATCGGTGCCGTGGCTATTAATGAAGCGATCACGCCGACAATAACTGCTGCTGGCACCGAAGGTCCGGTGTCGCCCAATGCCAGCGAGATGAGCAGGCCCACCGCGGCACCTACAAACATGGCTGGGAAGAACGGGCCGCCGCGGAATCCAGAACCTAGGGATACCGCATAAGCAATGGCCTTGAAAATGATGATCGCTAGCACCGTTGACGCTGAGGTCAAAGTAGACAGTCTCGTGATGAAATCTTCCCCAGAAGTGACGATGAACAAAATGCCCTCACCTGTACGGCTCTGGACGATGAGCGCACTGATGCCAACAATGACTGCGGCCGCTATCATAATTGGCAGGTTCGGAGCACTACCGGTTGCGCGTTCGATCAATGCCGCAACTACACGCGCGATCGTAACGATGACCGCCACAATTATGGCTACGACAATTGCCCAACCCAGCTGATCTACTTCGATAGCTGCAGGGGTGCTTCCTAGCTTGAGGCTGCCAGAGAGGATCGGCCCGACGAACAAAGCCAAAAGCGCACCCAAGGCTCCGAATCCAACCACCTTCTTCTGATCCTTAGCATCAATTAGGTGCATCCACTTGGCAACAAGACCACCGATCAGTGATCCAGTTGCGACAAGTGCAACTTCGGGGCCGAGCACGATGCCACCCCAAAGAGAGGCAAAAATTGCCAAGATCACGCCGAGGTACTCCTTCGGCGTCACGCTGCTTACCTTGATTCCACCAATTGGTGAATGTCCGGCATCCCCGACGAACTTCCGGATCACGAATACCAATACTGCGGAAACTAGGAGGATTCCAAATAAATACCAGGCGGGAGTGGACGTCCAGTTCCCAGGAATTGTCTCCCAGATCGCAATAATTCCAGCGTTGAGAACCTCTAGAACAATGTAGCCGAAAAACAGACCAATTACTGCAGCTAGCAGCATGGCCGGAAGTGGGCGGCGAGCGACGGGCGCAGTATTCATCTTCGCATCCCATCATGCGGGAGCCAGTTTCGACGGGTAGTTCGCCAACGCGGCGCGGACTAATTTCAAATCCTCCACGAAGTTGCTTCTGATTAGGCCTAATCAAATGATCAAAAACCAACCTGCGGGTCTATGCCCGCTTTGCATAAAATTATCAGGGACTATCTCATTGGTTGTCACCTAGTCGTGCATCAGACCCCAGTAATTGACCTCTTCGCTATCAATTGTGGGTCGTTTGTCGTGGGATAATTTGTGTGTGAATCGTTGTGAGAGTTGTCATGAACCTGCCCGGGTGCGTTGGTGTAGCAATGCTTGTAAGCGTGCTGACTATTACGAGCGGCGCACGGGTAAGAAGCGAATGGTTCACTGCCTCATGTGCGGGGATGAGATGTGGTGGTATCGGCGAGATGCTCGATATTGCTCTGGTGCGTGCAGGACGATGGCGTACCGTGGCCAATTGATACTGAGGACCAAATCTATGTGCACGGAATGTGCACAGACTCTGCAGCACCAGAGCCAACTACGAGCGATTCACAAGACACCAACACTGACTGTGCATGACTGTAAAGACCTATTTGTAGGGTGCGCACCCATCTGAAACTCGGAAGGTCGACGGTTCGACCCCGTCCCTGGCCACCACACACAGCGCATTCATATCGGGGCCACGAATCAGCGAACGAACCAAGTTCCGGTGTTCGTGTTGTAGCTGAGGAGCCGCACACACACCTCACCACCATGTCCATCATCAACCCATTGCGCCCATGAAGGCGTCCAACCGATGCCAGAGACTCCGGCCCAGTTGACTGACGAGTCAGACACAAACGAGGCACAACCCGTAATCGGGCGCGGCACTTCTTGAATCGTGTCGGGTGCTGTTTGTGAAACGTCATCGAGCAGATTAATGACAGCCACGCTGGAACTGCCTTGGTTTGTAACGTAGGCATACTGCCCATTCGAGCTGATCGCGATTGCAAACGGGCTCGTGCCAACAGAGGCAACTGTTGAGGTCATTGTGTTGGTTGCTGTAGAGATGATGCCAACGGACTGCTGCCCATTCAAGGCAACGTACACAAATTGGCCGTCAGGGGTGGCTGCGATACCAAGCGGCACAGAATTCGTTGGGATGGGCGATCCGACAACTGTGTTCGAAGCGGTAGCGATCACAGAGACCGTGTTCCCCAAATCATTTGCGACATAAACGAATCGACCATTGGGGGTGATGGCGACACCGTATGGGCCATCACCAGCGGAAATCGTTGCGACAACTCTTTTCGGCGTAGCCGCCGTAGATATGACCTTCACTGTGTCCGTGTTGAAGTCCGCAACATATACATTTAGATTATCGGGGGTAACAGCCAGCATTGCGGGCGCATCGAATCCCGTGATAGTGGCAGCCACCGTGTTATTCGAAGTTTGAATTACAGAAACCGAGCCGCCCCCCTTGTTCGAGACATACACGTGGGCCCCATCCGGTGACACCGCAATTGAGGTTGGGCCAAGCCCTGTGACGATCGGGGGTCCGGCCAAAGTGTTATCCGAGGTATTGATCCGGTTTACCGTGTTTCCAGAACCAAATGCACCATAATTTGTCACGTAAGCGAACTGACCATTAGGTGTGATCGCAATTCCAACCGGCGAATTAAATCCACCGATCGTGGTAGTCACGGTATTTGTCGACGTGTCGATGACTGAGACAGAATTCGTGCCGGCTACGACGTACGCGTACCTGCCATTGGGCGTCACAGCCACACCATCTGGATTTGACCCCACACTAACCGTCGCGACGACGGTGTTTGCTGCCGCCGCATACGCGGACACAGCGCCCATCAACAAGACGCCGACAACCACCACGAGCACCGAGGCGCAGGGAAGTAATCGTCTAGGTCGGACCGATTTCATCCGAGTAATATAACGCCCTTAATCGAAGTTGAAGGTGATCTTCCATCGATCTTCTAAGAAATAGACGGGCTTAAATGCCTTCTTGTCCTGAATTCGACTTGCAGGAACAAAAAACGAGGCACATAAGAAAAATGTGGCAGGCTCCCACGCCCGCCATGGTAGTCGACTTAGCGTTGGGTGCCTCCAGCATCCTGGCGGCGTCGGTTAACTTCGGTTGGTTTCTGAGTTCGATTTGCGTGGTCTGGGCTTTGCCGATCATTCGGTGGGTAATTCGATCCTTCACAGATTATTTGAGTACCTTCACGTCTTGGATGACATCAATGAAATCACTTAACTGTCTAGTGGGCACTAATAATGAATTGAAGTCAAAGCCAGACGGAGAAGGAAGGACTCTTGGCTGGGTCATCGGCTCAGGCCGGCATGGATTTATTGTTACCCGAACCGCTGAACTGACGTGATCTTGTCCGACGCCGGCGCGCGAAAAAATCATCATGGAAGGTGATGTATGCGACTCCGAGGCTTCGCCGGAATCATTGACAGGAAGGTCGAAGTATTCATGTTATTCTCCTGTCAGAAGGTAACTCCATGAACTTTACGCAGCCATAAAGGAAAAGATGAATCCCTCACTCCGTAAAGTCAGTCTCATCGTCGTAGCCGCTGCATTGCTGTTCACCACCGCTGCGTGCAGCAGCGGTGAAACGGCGTCAACGACAACAACCGCGGAAGCCACTCCTACTGCTGACACTGGTGATGCAGCCGTCGGCAACATCGTTGATGTGGCAGTCTCCGCTGGCAGTTTCACCGTGCTCGCTGAGCTGCTCACCGCCACCGGGCTCGTGGAAACTTTGTCGGGTCCTGGTCCATTTACCGTATTTGCCCCCACGGATGCGGCATTCGAGGCAACAGCTAAGGGACTGGGTATTCCTTTGGACGAGTTCGTCAAAGGCCTGGTCGCAGATCCTGAGTTACTGACCGACATGCTCCTCTACCACGTGGTTTCAGGCAATATTCCTGCGGCTGAAGTGTTGACGCTCAATGGCAAAGATGTAGAGACGTTGTCGGGTGAGACGTGGACCGTAATTGTTGCTGGAGAGACCGTCAGCATTGAGGATGGCTTTGGTCGAATTGTGAACGTCATCGATGTCGATGTCCCTGCCTCCAATGGCGTGATCCATGTTATTGACAGTGTGCTCGAGGGTGCGTTACCTGGATATGATAGCGATGACGCCTCAACGGCAGCGCCCGCGACTTCTGAATACACGCCTTACGAAGAGGAATTTGATGGGGCGGCAAGCAAGACCATCGTCGAAGATCTCACTGCCGCTGGCAACTTCACCGTGCTGCTCAAGTTGCTGACGGCTGGAGGACAGCTGGAATCCCTATCGGGTCCTGGTCCATTCACAGTGTTCGCGCCTACCGACGCAGCTTTCGAGGCCGTCGCGGTGGAATTGGGCATTCCTTTGGACGGTCTACTCGCATCGATCATCGCTGATCCCGGGTTGGTGGTCTACACGGACACCCATCATGTGGTGTCAGGCAAACTCACTAGAGCAAAGCTAAAGGGCCTGAACGGCCAAGAGCTAGCGACGCTCGCGGATGTGGATGTGACCGTAATTGTTGATGGCGACACCATCAGCCTCAAGGATGGCCGCGGCCGGATAGCCAATGTCATCGATGCGAACGTGGCTGCTTCCAATGGCGTGATCCACGTTCTAGACAATGTGCTTTCCTGACACAGGATTTGCCGGAAGGGGGGCAAAGCCCCCCTTCCTTCATCCCGCCTAGGTTGGGGGTAATCGATTGGCCCTGTTAACTCTGTCGGGAGCGGTCAAAAAGCCCGGACCGGGCGAACGCCATACAAGTTGCACTTGCAGTCATTCCCCTGTTGCTCGCCACCGTCGAAGTACTGGGTCCAAACGACGTCCGTGAACCCCGTGGTCCCAGCATCGCTCTGCGTGGAACTCCAATAGGCATCAAAGGAACTCCCGTCGTTACCAATCCCAAAACCACCAACAGTGTCTCGCTGTTCATACAACAGGTTCAGTTCATCTTTGGAGGGCA
>WLHM01000036.1 GCA_009702725.1 Actinomycetota bacterium
GCTGTTCTCCCAACTCTAGGGGGTCAAACGGCGCTCAATATTGCCATGGCGCTGCACAAGAGTGGGGTGCTGGAGCGCTACGGGGTTGAAATGATCGGCGCCGATGTGGATGCTATTGAGCGCGGTGAAAACCGCGAGCTGTTTCGCGCAATCGTGGCATCTATCGGTGCTGAGAGCGCCCAATCAGTTGTCTGCCACTCGATGTCGGAGTGCCAATTAGCTGCAGAGCAACTTGGGTTTCCGGTGGTTATTAGGCCGTCTTTCACAATGGGTGGTGCCGGATCAGGTATTGCTTATGACGATAGTGACCTCCTGCGAATTGCGGGTGCCGGGCTGCAGGCGAGCCCAACAACCGAGGTGCTTCTCGAAGAGCCAATCATCGGCTGGAAAGAGTACGAGCTAGAGCTAATGCGCGACCGCGCCGACAATGTCGTAGTTATTTGTTCAATCGAAAACCTCGATCCGATGGGTGTCCACACCGGCGATTCAATAACAGTGGCGCCGGCACTTACCTTGACCGATCGCGAGTATCAGCACATGCGAGATGTCGGCATCGAGATTATCCGAGCCGTTGGCGTTGATACCGGTGGTTGCAATATTCAATTTGCCATCGATCCCTCAGATGGTCGCATGATCGTAATCGAGATGAACCCACGCGTGTCGCGCTCTTCGGCACTTGCTTCCAAGGCGACCGGATTCCCCATCGCCAAGATCGCGGCCCGATTGGCAATTGGCTACACACTCGATGAGATTCCAAATGACATCACGAAGCAAACCCCGGCGTCATTTGAGCCAAGCCTTGATTATGTGGTTGTGAAAGTCCCGCGGTTCGCATTCGAGAAGTTCCCCAATGCTGATCCGGTACTCACCACCACCATGAAGAGTGTGGGCGAGGCGATGTCCATCGGACGAAGCTTTGGTGAGGCACTGCAAAAAGCATTGCGTTCATTAGAGAAACCTGAATCGGTTTTCTGGTGGCCGACTAACTCGACCGAAGTCGATGTTCCCGACCTCCTAGAACGTATGCACCGACCCCACGATGGTCGCCTTTCATTGGTGCAACAGGCTCTGTGGGCTGGGGCCACAATTGATCAGGTTCACGAGTCCACTCGAATTGACCCCTGGTTTCTTGACCAAATCTGCCAACTGAATGAAACCGCAGATGAAATTCGATCAGCGGTAAGCCTTGATGAACAAATCCTGCGGCGGGTTAAGCGCAGCGGCTTTTCGGATAAGCAAATTGCCCAACTACGGGGCAGTAGCGAGGACGAAATAAGGGAGTTTAGGCACAGCGTAGGAGTGCGCCCGGTCTACAAGACCGTTGACACTTGTGCGGCCGAGTTCGCGGCGCAGACCCCTTATCACTATTCAACTTACGAGGAAGAAAACGAGGCTGTACCAAGTGACCGCGAGAAAGTTATTATTTTGGGCTCGGGGCCAAATCGCATCGGACAGGGCATCGAGTTCGATTACTCATGTGTACATGCGGCACTAACTTTGCGTGATGCGGGTTATGAAACCATCATGATCAACTGCAATCCCGAGACCGTTTCCACCGACTATGACACTTCTGACCGCTTGTATTTCGAACCGCTGACCTTTGAAGATGTCTTGGAGATTGTGCACGCGGAGGAGCGGGCAGGCACGGTAACTGGCGTGATTGTGCAATTAGGTGGGCAAACCCCACTTTCCTTGGCGCAGCGGCTCAAGGATGCTGGCGTCCTGATAATCGGCACTAGCCCTGAGTCGATTCACCTCGCAGAGGATAGGGGGGCATTTGGCCGAGTGCTGGCGAAGGCGAATCTGCCGGCACCCAAGCATGGCACCGCGATGTCATTTCCGGAGGCGCAGGCTATTGCGGCTGATGTCGGCTATCCAGTACTTGTCCGTCCAAGTTATGTTCTTGGTGGGCGCGGCATGGAAATCGTCTATGACGACGAAATGCTTGCTGATTATTTGGGTCGGGCAACCAAGATCAATCCCGAGCACCCGGTGTTAGTTGATCGATTCCTTGACGACGCTATCGAGATTGACGTCGATGCGCTTTTCGACGGTTCGGAGTTGTTCTTGGCCGGCGTGATGGAGCACATAGAAGAAGCCGGTATTCATTCTGGAGACTCGGCGTGTGCGTTACCCCCGATCACCCTCGGGCCGTCGGAGATTGAGCGGATCCGTGAGTCAACGCTGCGCATTGCAAAAGGTGTTGGCGTACTCGGGCTACTAAATGTGCAATATGCCCTGTTATCTGATGTGCTGTATGTGCTGGAAGCGAATCCCCGCGCATCACGGACTGTTCCTTTTGTCTCGAAGGCAACCGCTGTCCCCATAGCGAAAGCGGCTGCGAGAGTCATGGTCGGTCAGAGCATTGCGCAACTCCGCATTGAAGGCTTATTGCCAGCATTCGGTGATGGGGGCACGATGCCGGAGGGCGCCGCTGTTTCAGTAAAGGAAGCCGTACTTCCATTTGGCCGTTTCCACGGCGTTGATACCTTGCTCGGTCCCGAAATGCGCTCGACCGGAGAGGTAATGGGGATCGACGACAGTTTCGGCTTAGCCTTCGCTAAGTCGCAGGAGGCAGCTTTTTCTGGTGGATTGCCAACCTCTGGTACCGCTTTCGTTTCACTAGCTAATAGGGATAAGCGGGCGGCGATTTTCCCGATAATGAGGTTGGCGGATCTCGGCTTTGAGATATCGGCTACGGCGGGCACGGCTGATATTTTGCGCCGCCATGGCGTCACCGCGAGGGTGTTGCGCAAGCATCATGAGGGCAGAGGCCCGGCGGGTGAACCAACGACTATTGATTTGATCATGGCCGGTGAGATCGCCCTCATCGTAAATACACCATACGGGGTGGGGCCGCGGGTTGATGGCTACGAAATCCGAACCGCCGCGGTGATCAAATCGGTGCCCTGCATCACTACGGTTCAAGGATTGGCTGCCGCCGTACAAGGTATTGAGTCACTGCGCAATGGTGAGGCCACGGTGCGCTCCCTTCAGGAGCATGCGCGTGATCTGCTAAAGCTTCGTGAGAGTGCGAGCGGTAGCCTCAGTCCTTCGGAGCCACGATGAACCGAGGCCATAACTACGTAAGGTGCGTGAGCTAGGTGCCAGTACAGGTGAGGGGTGAAGTACTCGACGTGCGGCGCGCGGGCGTGTACTACGTGCTCTCAATAACTGCCCCGGGTATCCCAGAGCAGTTTCGGCCCGGCCACTTCGTAACCATCGGTATTGGCGGGGAAGAATCTGGCCTAATCTTGCGGCGCGCCTTTGCAATTCATCAAGTTCAATCCCGTGGTGTTTACGGTGGCACCCTCGATGTTGTCGTAGGTGTGCAGGGTAAGGGCACTCGCTGGCTAAGCGGGCGTCGTCGCCATGACACCCTTGACATTGTTGGCCCGCTCGGCAAGCCCTTCATTTTGCCGAAAGAAGGGGTGCCATGTGTCCTGGTCGGAGGCGGCTACGGGTCAGCGCCGCTATTTATGTTGGCCGAACAACTTCGTGAACGTGGTTGTCGGGTCGATGTAGTGCTTGGTGCATCAACCGAAGAAAAACTCTATGGAGTTCTCGACATCAAGCGGGTCTCTTCGATGCTCACGATAACCACCGAGGACGGCTCTTCCGGTACGAAAGGCCGGGTTACCGATGTGCTGCCCGACATCATGGAGCGCAACAATTCTGCGGTGGTGTACGCCTGTGGCCCAATGGGCATGCTCGCTTCCGTTGCTGCGATCGCCGCCGAATATCGCGCGTATAGCCAGTGCTCGGTTGAAGAATCCATGGCCTGCGGTATTGGCATCTGCATGACATGCGTTTTGCCGGTGATCGGTGATGATGGCATTACCCGCATGGTTCGGTCTTGTGTCGAAGGTCCAATTTTTCGCGGTGATTTGGTTCGCTGGGACGAAATCGGCACTATTCCGGCCGATGCGCTCGGTGCTCCGGCATTGGATTTGTCATGACCCGGGCCATGTTCGGGCACGGGATTGGCTCAGCCGCACCCCCCGTTCCGAACACTGATATGTCTGCGGCACTCGCATCATTGTCAATGCCAAGCCCGGTGTTGACCGCGTCCGGATGCGCTGCCTCTGGGCGCGAACTTGATCAATTCTTCGATATCACCAAGATCGGGGCGATCGTAACGAAGAGCGTGATGCTGCGGCCCCGCTCCGGGCGCCCAACCCCGCGCATGTGCGAAACCCCTAGCGGAATGCTCAACTCGATCGGTTTGCAGGGCCCGGGCATCGAAGAATTCATTGAAGTGGACTTAGCGTGGCTAGAAGCGCGCGGCGCTCGAACCGTTGTATCAATCGCGGGGGAGTCGGTCGATGAGTACGGAAAAGTTGCGCAAAAGTTGCGCACCGTAGGGGGAGCTGACGCCATTGAGGTCAATATTTCGTGCCCAAATGTCTCTGACCGAAATCAAGTTTTTGCCTGCGACCCCGAAATGGCAGCAAACGTAATTCAAACGGTGCGCCGGCAAAGTGACTCACAGACGCCGATATTTGCGAAGTTATCTCCCGATGTAACAGATATCGCTGAGATCGCCAGGTCGGTGGTGCGCGCGGGAGTCGATGGTTTGACGGTGATAAATACGGCTCTGGGCATGGTAATCGATCTTGAGACGATGCGACCGGCACTCGCTGGGGTTACCGGTGGCCTGAGCGGGCCCGCAATTCGACCGATTGCGCTTCGGTGCGTTTGGCAAATTCGCCAGGCACTTCCGGATATTCCGATCCTTGGGGTTGGCGGTATCCGCACCGGCTTTGATGCATTGCAGTTCATCTTGGCCGGAGCCAATGCAGTATCGGTGGGCACCATGACTTTCAATGACCCTTCCGCGCCGATGCGGGTACACAACGAATTGGCGTTGGCACTTGCGGAGCGAGGTTTTGGTAGCGTCAGTGAGGCGATCTCGTACGGGCACCGCGGCGCAGATATTTTTGAAACTGCCGGTGAAGGTGAAATAGAACTCGAATGACGCCAAATCGCGCACCAATCGCAGTCGCGCTTGACGCACCCGATCTGGATACCCTTCGTAGCTGGGCGCAGGCGGTGGCCCCGGTGGTATCAACATTGAAAGTGGGCCTTGAAGTCTTCTGCCGCGATGGAGTGTTAGCTGTTATTGCTGCTCGTGAAGCTGCGAGGGCTGGCGGAGTCGGCAATATCGAACTATTCCTTGATCTAAAACTCCATGACATCCCCGCGACTGTCGCCGGTGCGGCCGGTGCGGTGGCCCACTTAGAGCCGGCGATTTTGACAGTGCATGCGGCAGGTGGGGCAGCCATGGTCGAGGCCGCCGCACTCGCGCTCCCGAATACGCGCATCGCAGCGGTAACAGTTCTAACCTCCATTGATGAAGAGACTTTAACCAGCATTGGCCTGGCTGGGCCATCAATCGAGGCGGCCGTACGCCTTGCTCTCTTAGCGACAAATGCTGGCGCTCGTGCGGTGGTGTGTTCACCGCGCGAGGTGGCCGCCATCCGCGCAGCGGTAGCAGCGGATATAACTTTGATCACTCCGGGGGTGCGACCTTTAGGTAGTGCCGCGGGTGACCAAAAGCGGGTAGCAACGCCAGAGCAAGCGATTGCTGACGGCGCTGACCTATTGGTAATCGGCCGACCCATTACCGGAGAAACTGATGTCGCGGGTGCAGCGCGTGATATCGCTCGCAGTATCGAGGGTGTGAATTAATGGGTGCCAGGCTTGCGCCTCTAGTCGTTGTATCCGGCCCATCCGGAGTTGGCAAGAGCACGGTGGTCGATGCAGTGCTTGATCTAGCTCCCGATGTTTGGCTATCAGTTTCAGCCACAACGCGGCTTCCGCGAGCCGGCGAAGTTAGCGGCAGGGAGTATTTCTTCGTAGACGATGACGAGTTCACTCGCTTAATTGATCAGGACGAACTACTCGAGTGGGCCGAATTCGCGGGCAATCGCTACGGCACTCCGCGTGGCCCAGTTCTTGAGCATCGTTCCAGTGGCACCCCGGTAATATTGGAGATTGAGGTGGCCGGGGCTAGGCAGGTGCGGGCCCGGGTGCCCGACGCCCAGTTAGTGTTTTTAGAGCCTCCTTCTTGGCCCGAATTGCAGGCCAGGTTGATTGGCCGCGGCACCGAGAGCGCCGAGTCGGTAGCCAAGCGTCTGGCGGCCGCTGAGCATGAATTGGCGGCAGCACCGGAGTTCGATCTGGTCATTGTTAACACCGACGTCGGGCACTGCGCGGCCGCATTGGTAGCATGCCTTCATGACCAACCCCAGACCTGAGGGTATTACCCATCCCTCGATAGACGCCCTGCTGGAAAAAACCGACTCCAAGTTCTCGTTGGTTATCTACGCGTCCAAGCGGGCCAGGCAAATAAATGCTTACTACTCGCAGCTCGGCGAAGGCTTGCTGGAGTACGTCGGCCCCCTCGTTGAGACCCATGTGCAAGAGAAGTCACTGTCGATCGCGCTGCGCGAAATCGACGCCGGGCTACTTTCTGCAGAGGCGATCGAGGTAGTCGAGGCTACGGCCTGAATTCGATGTCGCCGTCAAATGGCGCTAAGGCCGGTCTGCCCCAGGTGGGTGACCGGCCTCGTGTCGTACTGGGGGTCGCCGGTGGGATCGCGGCTTATAAAGGCGTCGAAGTACTCCGGGGCTTGACCGAAACCGGCCATGAAGTCACGGTGGTTCCAACCGCCGCTGCTTTGAAATTTGTTGGTGAGCCCACTTGGGCGGCTTTGTCAGCGCGCCCGGTTGCTTCAACCGTTTGGCAAAATTCCCATGAGGTGTCACACGTTAAATTAGGTCAGCAGGCTGATTGTGTGGTGGTGGCACCGGCTACCGCTGATCTATTAGCGAGAGCAACGCATGGAATTGCGAATGATCTATTGACAAATGTGCTGCTGACCGCCCGCTGTCCAGTTGTGCTGGCCCCGGCAATGCATACTGAAATGTGGCAGCACCCCGCTACCCAGCACAATATTTCAGTACTTCGGGCCCGCGGAGTTATCGTGCTGGAGCCGGCTTCCGGGCGTCTTACCGGCCCTGATGTCGGAATCGGTCGTCTACCAGATCCCCACGCGATCGTGGCTGCTGTGCAAGATGTACTGCGCCGGCCGCCAAAAAGTGATTTGGCCGGCCGCCGCGTGGTAATCAGTGCGGGGGGTACCCGTGAATCGTGGGATCCCGTCCGATTTATCGGGAATATTAGCAGTGGTCGGCAAGGTGTTGAGTTGGCTCGAACCGCAGTTTCCCGCGGCGCGCTCGTGACTTTGGTGGCTGCGCACCTAACCGTCCCAGCGCCAGCGGGGGTCACGTTGCGGTTGGTGAGTTCGGCGGCCGAGTTACTACAGGAAATGTTAGCCGCGGCAGGTGGCGCAGATGCGGTGGTAATGGCTGCCGCGGTGGCTGATTTTCGCCCCGAAGTTCTGGCCACGAGCAAGATTAAGAAACCCGATGAGCCAATGGATATGAGCCTTAGGCTTACCCAAACTGTTGATGTTTTGGCCGAGTTGGTGCGCTGGCGCGAAGGCGGCCTGCCGGTAATTGTTGGATTCGCCGCCGAGACGGCCCTTGATGGTGATGAGTTGGCTGAGCTAGGCCGGCGCAAGTTGGCGCGCAAGGGCTGCGACCTCCTGGTCGTAAATGAGGTTGGGCGCCAAGTGGTGTTTGGGGCAGAAGAAAATGAAGTGACGATCTTGGGTCATGAAGGCACCCACGTGCAGGTTGCTAGGGCTTCAAAAGCGGCAATTTCTGATGCCGTCTGGGACGCCGTGGTGCAGGAGTGGAAACGCTCCTTGCCATTAGACTAAGGCCCCAAGCTTGATCACCAATTGTTGGTTTTACGACATCTGTAAGGGGATATCACGTGTCTAAGCGCCTGTTCACGTCAGAATCGGTTACCGAGGGTCATCCAGACAAAATGGCGGACCAAATCAGCGATGCGATTCTCGATGACTTGCTTCGGCAAGATCCGCGCAGCCGGGTTGCAGTTGAAACAATGTTGACAACCGGTCAGGTGCACGTGGCGGGTGAGGTCACCACCGAGGGTTTCGCCGATGTCATTCGTTTGGTGCGCGATACCGTGCTGGGCATTGGGTATGACTCCTCGACAAAAGGCTTTGACGGTGAGTCCTGTGGCATTTCGGTATCTATTGGCAAGCAATCACCTGACATCGCCCAAGGCGTTGACGATGCAATTGAAGAGCGTGAAGGCGGTAGCGGCGATCCCCTTGATCGCCAAGGAGCCGGTGACCAAGGGTTGATGTTCGGATATGCCTGCACCGACACCCTTGAGTTGATGCCGCTCCCGATTTCTTTGGCGCATCGCTTGGCTGAGCAATTGACCGAAGTGCGCAAGGACGGTCGAGTGCCGTACCTTCGCCCCGATGGTAAGACCCAGGTCACCATCGAATACGACGAGGACGATCGCCCCACCCGAATCGACACCATTGTGGTTTCGAGCCAGCATTCGCGCGATATAAATCTTGAAACCATGCTCACCCCTGACATTCGAAAGTACGTGGTTGATCCGATCCTGGAAACCGTGGAACTTGATTCTCGGGACTACCGACTTTTGGTTAACCCAACCGGCCGTTTCGAGGTAGGTGGCCCGATGGGCGATGCTGGGCTAACCGGCCGCAAAATCATCGTTGACACTTACGGAGGCATGGCCCGACACGGTGGTGGGGCATTTTCAGGTAAGGATCCGTCCAAGGTAGACCGCTCGGCTGCATATGCGGTCCGCTGGGTGGCTAAGAACGTGGTTGCTGCAGGCTTAGCAACACGGTGTGAGGTGCAGGTTGCCTACGCAATTGGCAAAGCCCACCCGGTCGGTGTCTTCGTCGAGACATTCGGTACCGGCGTTATCGGAGACGAAGCCATCCAAGACGCAGTGCTTCGGGTATTTCATCTGCGCCCAGCGGCAATCATTCGCGATTTGGATCTGCTGCGGCCGATTTTTAGGGTCACCAGCGCCTATGGACACTTTGGCCGCCCACAGGGCACCAATGAGTTACTCGACGCGGATCAGCCGGCACAGCGAACGCAGGTGGGCCCGACCTTTACCTGGGAGAACACCGACCGTGCCGA
>WLHM01000037.1 GCA_009702725.1 Actinomycetota bacterium
ACGGGGTGCTGCTCTCGCCGGGCCCGGGGACACCGGAGGATGCCGGCGTCTGCCTTGACATCGTGAACAAGTGTGGCGGCTACGTCCCAATTTTGGGCGGCTGCCGCGGCCACCAAGTGATTGCGGTTGCCTACGGCGCGACTGTTGGCCGAGCACCCGAATTAGTGCATGGCAAGACTTCACTTGTTCAACACCACGATCAAGGGGTACTCGCGGGGCTCCCGAACCCATTCATCGCAACGCGTTACCACTCACTCGCCGTTGATCCAGCGACAGTGCCGGCGGTGCTCGAGGTGACAGGCACCACCGAATCCGGGGTGATCATGGCAATCCGCCATCGCTCTCTACCCGTCGAGGGCGTGCAGTTTCATCCTGAATCAGTATTGACCGAGGGCGGACATCAACTGCTTGCCAATTGGCTAGTTACCTGTGGCTCCCCCGGGGCACTCGCAATGAGTGTTGGTCTTGCACCAGTTGTTGGGCACGCTTAATACGTCAGTCGAACACACCTAACCGGTTGGTGTCGGTGTTGGTGTCGGTGTCGGTGTCGGTGTTGGCGTGGGCACCGGCACGGGTACCGGCGCTGGTTCAGACGGGAACGGTTCAAATGTTGGTTCGGCCGTCGGCTCGGGGGCGATTGCCACGGTAATAGTTACCAAGGTGCCGCGTTCAACGGCGGTACCAGGTAGTGGGCTTTGCGCAAGGACGGTACCCGGTGCAACGGTGTCGTCGGCTTGCTGAACTACTTGGGCATCGAGGCCGGCTTGCACGAGATCACTTCGGGCCTGCGCTTCACTAACACCGATCACGGCGGGCACGCGCACTTGCCCGGAGGAAACACTGATCGAAATCATGGAGCCGGCTTCAATCTGTGTTCCCTCGGGAGGATCCTGCGCGAGCACGTAACCGGTTGGCTGGCTTGAGGCCTTCTCTTTAATGGTGCCCAGTTGCAGGTTGGCATCACTAAGTGCAAGACGGACAGAGTCAAGGGAGGTAAGCCCGACTAGTTGCGGCACCGTGGCCTGCTCCAAGCCCCCGCTGATAGTGACATTCACCGCTTGATTTTGTTCGAGTGATTCACCAGCTGCTGGCTGCTGCGCGATGATCGTGCCCGATGGCCGATCTGAAACCTCTGGAGTTTGCGCACCTAGACGCAGTTGGAAATCATCAAGTGCGTTGGTGGCTTGCTCAATGGTCAACCCATCCAGGTTCGGCACTTGTACTTTGTTAACGGTTGCCGCCCCGAAAACAAATCGGGCGATGAGTACCGCCCCCAAGATGGCGCCGACAATTGCAACGATGCTAATAATGGTGAAGCCAATGCGCCGACCTGTTTTACTCTTACCCCGATAAGTTGGTTGCTGTTGTATGCCAGCCGCTGCCACCGGTGTCAACTGCTGGGTTTGATCAATGGTGATCATCGGAACAGCAGCTGTTACGGGGGAGCCAGCAATCGCCCGCTCAACGTCAGCGCGAAATTCGGCAGCGGTCTGATATCGATCATCAGGGCTCTTGGCTAGAGCGCGCAACACCACCGCGTCAACTTCTGGGGTAACCCCAGGGTCTACCTGCGATGGTGGTGTTGGCATCTCGGAGACATGTTGGTAGGCGATCGATACGGGTGAGTCACCGGTAAATGGTGGTTTGCCTGTTAGTAGTTCGTAGAGCAGAACACTTGCGGAGTAGAGATCACTGCGCGCATCGACGACTTCACCGCGCGCTTGTTCAGGGGATAAGTACTGCGCTGTACCCATCACCGACTGAGCTGCTGTCATGGTTGCGGTGTTGGTGTCGTTCATCGCGCGAGCGATACCGAAATCCATGACCTTGACATCACCGGTGCGGGTAAGCATCACGTTGGCAGGCTTGATATCGCGATGCACTATGCCGTGTCGATGTGCATAATCCAATGCCGACAGCACGCCGGCGCTTATCTCAAGGGCTCGTTCAGGTAGCAAACGCCGCCCACTTGCGAGTAGTTGGCGAAGCGTCATGCCATCGACGTACTCCATAACGATGTAAGGCACGATCACTGCGGTCTCACCTTCACCCATCAAGGTGTCTTCACCGGTGTCGTAGACGGCGACGATATTTGGGTGATTCAAGGCCGCAGCAGATTGCGCCTCGCGACGAAAACGGGCTTGAAATGATGGATCGCGGGCGAGGTCGGGCCGAAGAATCTTTACTGCCACTCGCCGGCCAAGGCGCAGGTCGCGGCCTTCGTGCACCTCGGCCATGCCACCGCGGCCGATAACTTCGCCGATCTGGTACCGGTCACCGAGCATCCGGCCAGGTTCGGTGGTCATGGGCCCATCATCTCAGGGTTCGGCGAAAACCCTTGGACCTGCGCGGTGCCCATCAGCGAAGTACCGCCTTCATGACCTCTCGGGCGATCGGTGCGGCTAAACCATTGCCGCTAATCTCGGTGGCCCCGGACTCTTCAATAACGACGGCGACCGCCACCTTTGGTGACTGGGCAGGGGCGAAGGCCACAAACCAGGCGACCGCCGGGCGCTCATTGTCGGTCTCGGCTGTGCCCGTTTTGCCGGCGACTCGCACCCCTGATATTTGAGCGTTACTGCCGGTGCCGTTTTCCACCACGTTGACCATCATCTCGGTGAGTTGGGCGGCATTAAGTGGTGTCATCGCATCGGCGTATCTAATTGGGTCGGTGGTTTGCAGGATCGCTAGGTCAGGGCCGCGCACCTCTTGCACCAGGTAGGGCTGCATGGTCACGCCGTTATTACCGATGGCGGCACCGACCATTGCCATCTGCAACGCGGTGGCCCGCACCTCGAACTGCCCGATGGCACTAAGTGCCGTCTGGGGTTCATCAAGTTCGGCGGGGAAACGCGAGGTTGCCGCCTTCAGCGGGATCTGAAAACCTTTATCGAAACCCATAAGCTCGGCTTGCTTTCTAAGGGCTTCATCTCCCAATTGCACACCGAGCCACGCGAAAGCGGTATTACATGAGATCGCTAAAGCCTGCTTCAAAGTAACTTTGCCGTCTGGTCCGCACTCCTTGCGATTCCAGTTGTTTAATTCACTCGTTGAAAGTGGCAGCCGATACGAAGCCGGCCCCGGCAGGATTGAATCAGGCGTGTAGAGACCAGACGCGAGAGCCGCCGCAGCCGTAACCAGTTTGAAGGTTGAACCAGGTGGATTTAGTGCGACGATTGGACGATTCAGTAGCGGTTTCGCCGGATCAGATTTGAGCTCTTCATAGTAGGTACGGATGGCTTCTGGGTCTTGACTCGTTAAGAGATTTGGATCGAATGAAGGTGATTGCACCGATGCCAAGATCCGACCCGTCGCCGGTTCAATCGCGACGACTGCGCCGACCTTGCCCTTAAGGCCCTTAAATGCTGCTTCCTGCGCCGCCGCATCAATGGTGGTGGTTACTGCGCCGCCCACCGGTTGACGACCGGCGAATAATTGCGAGAGCCGGTCAACGAAGAACAGATCAGATTTTCCCGTGAGTACTCTATTTTCCGTGCGCTCAAGGCCGGTGGCACCATAAATCAACGAGTAGAACCCTGTTATCGGCGCATATAGCGGACCATCGTCATAGGTGCGCAAATAACGCAGGGTGTTGCCCGTCTCAACTGATCTTGCCGCGGGATTCGCGCCGACAAGTATCGGCCCGCGCTCGCGGTCGTACTCGGCAAGGAGTAATCGCTGATTGCCGGGCCGTTCGCGATAATCGCGCGCGAGTACAACCTGAATAACGGTGATGTTTACCAAGAGTGCAACAAGCATCAAGGCGAGCACTACGCCAATGCGTCGAATCTGCCTGCTCATCATGGTGTTAGCTCGTACTTCACACGCGCCGCACAACTTGAGTCAACGCGTCATCGGCATCGATTTGATGAATCTCAGGACGCCGGGCCCGATCAGAAATCCTTAACAGGAGGGCCACAATCACCCAGTTGGCCACCAATGAGGAGCCCCCGTATGACAGGAATGGGGTGGTCAGGCCGGTGAGTGGGATCAAGCGCGTAACACCACCGACGATCACAAATACCTGCAGTGCCAACGTAATTGAGAGGCCGGCTGCCAGGAGTTGCCCAAATGAGTCGCGCACTGAAACTGCGGTGCGCAGGCCGCGCTCTATGAGTACCGCGTAAAGCAAAAGTAACGCGAACATGCCGGTCAATCCAAGTTCTTCACCAATGGCCGCGACGATAAAGTCGGTGTTCGCGAATGGCACGAAGTTCGGAAATCCCTGCCCCAAACCAGCCCCCATGATGCCGCCGTTGGCGAACCCATAGAGGGATTGCACAATCTGATAACCACTCGTGTCGGCATATGACCAAGGATCAAGCCAAACGATCACGCGGTTGTGAACGTGATCGAAGAATTGATAGGCCAAGAGCGCACCGATTGCGAAGAAAATCGAGCCCAGGATCAACCAAGACCTGCGTTGGGTCGCGATGTAAAGCATCGTGATGAACAGGCCGAAGAAAAGAAGTGAGGTACCAAGGTCGCGCTCGAAAACCAGAACCCCAAGGGAGACAACCCAAGCGATAAAGAGGGGTCCTAGGTCACGAATCTGCGGGAACCCAAGGCCGAGGAATTTGCTACGCACCAAGGCCAATGAGTCACGCTTAACAACTAAGTAGCCCGCGAAGAATAAAGTCAACAGGATTTTCGCTGCCTCGGCCGGCTGAAAAGAGAATCCTCCGATGCGCACCCAAAGGGTAGCGCCGTTGACCGTGGTGCCGATTATTGGAGCCAGTGGCAGGACAAGCAAGAGGAGACCGAGTAACCCAAATGAGTAGGTGTAGCGCTGCAGCCGGCGATGGTCTTTAACCAGCACTAACACCGCGACAAACAGCACCACTGCAATTGCGAACCAGGTCAGTTGCGCATAAACGTCTGGCGTCGGCTGCGGTGCGCTGTTTCGCTCAGCCCGCTGCGCTGAGGCCACGTCAATTCGGTAGATCATCACTAGGCCAAGAATCGTGAGCAAGGTGGCTACCGGCAATAACAACGGATCGGCGTACCGAGCCTTAATGCGCACCACTATGTGCATCACAAGTGCAAGTGCCCCGACCACCCCGACCGTGACCCAAAGACGACTAGGGGTGCCTTCACCTGTTGCCCAACCAACCTGAAGGGTTCCGAGAACACCAAGTGCCCACGCGCAGCCAAGCAGCATCAGCTCAGCGCCGCGGCGACTAGGTTGCCGCCTTGCCAACTGCTGAGAGCCCACACTCACGAAGTTGCTCCAGGGCACCCATTGGGGGGCGTCAAACTCTGGCAACTCGCCGCGCGCGATTGCAGTTCAAAGACAATGCGCTCAGCATCGGTGGAGTCACCGGCGGGGATGCCTTTGCTGACCAGCTCTTGATCAAAGAGGGGTAGTGAACCAACTATCAGCCCGGTGTCGGTTGATATGGCGGAGAGTGGAACACCGACGAGAGTTCCTGGCACACCGTTGTAAATGGCGACGGTACCGGTGCCGGGGTTACCGTTAACAGATACGTACCACTGCGAGTCCAGCCAAGTGCGTGCGATTAACACGCTGCTGCCTATTGCACCTAACACCAAAAAGATTGCGATGACACTGATAAGAACAGTGCGGCGGCGCACACTGCGCTGGTCTGCTTTGGCAGTGTCCGCGAGGGATTCGCGGTAGGCGCGCTCGGCGGCAGGCACCACCAAATCGGAGTCAATAAGGGCCTGTGGTGCAGTTGGAGGCCCACCGACAACTCGAGCCTGGGCATCAGGGCGGTCAGGGTCAAGTTGGGCATCGTGGGGGAAGCGCACATTAGGCAACCGCAATCGCACCCGCGGCTCACCGGCTGCTCCAACAACCACAGGCATGACCGGCTCATCATCATCAATAACGCCGTCGGCAAGTTCTGGGACTTCAACAACATCTGCGATTACCACGGTGACGTTATCTGGAGCACCGCGCTCGAGCGCAAAATCAACCAAAGCGGTTACGCAACCGGTTGGGTCACCTTGGGCGAGAATTTCGGCAATCTCATCAAAACTCAAAACCCCAGACAAACCGTCTGAGCAAAGTAGATAACGATCACCAACATGGGCTTCACGCATTGATAAATCAGGCTCGACGGGATTGATGCCGTCGACCGCTCGCATCAGTAGTGATCGCTTTGGGTGTACTGCTGCATCAGCCGGGGAAAGACTTCCCCCATCGATCAGGGATTGGACATAAGTGTGGTCGTGCGTCAATTGCACAAAATCATTTTCGCGGAGTAGATATGCGCGCGAATCACCAACGTGCACAAGTGCGATGCGATCTCCGAGCCAATAGATACCCGTGACGGTGGTACCCATACCCGTTAGTTCTGGGTCAGCGGAAATAACATCACCTATTGCGATACCAATGTCGTCGATGGCATCGGCAAGTGCGCCCAACACATCGTTTACTTCGGGTGGGCTGTCTTCAAGATTCGCAACCGTTGCCACCGCAGAAGCCGAGGCCAGTTCACCAGCTGCATGGCCTCCCATGCCATCGGCAACAAGTAGAAGTCTCGGGCTGGCGTATCCAGAGTCCTCATTTCCGCGCCGGATTAGGCCGACATCGGAGCGGGCTGCGTAGCGAAGCTGCAGTGACATCTCGCCCTACCTCTGTAACTGCAAAGTTGTCCGGCCAACTCGAAGTGGCACGCCGACCGGGAGCACGGTCGGAGTTGTGATTCGTGTTCTATCTATCCAGGTGCCATTTGTTGAACCTAGGTCTTCAACAACCCAAGCGCCTTCGGATGGATAAACCCGAGCATGTCGGCTCGATGCGTAATCGTCTTCAATGACGACGGTCGAGTCAGGGGCGCGACCGATGGTCACCTGGGCGGTATTTAGTGGGATCACCGTGCCGGTAAGTGGCCCTTCGGTGACAACGAGTTTCGTGCCGCGCACTTTGGCCTGTCTAGCAACCTTGGCAGGTTTAGGGGCCTTTGGTTGCCGAGATCGACCGGTGGGCCGAGTTTCAGCAGGTTGGCGCAGATCTTTGCGCAACACCAAGACGGTCAGTAGCACAAATAACCACAGCAGGCCCAAGAAGGCCAGGCGGATGAGGGTGAGCGCGAGCTCGGACACGATCAGCCGCTCCGGAACACCAACGTTGTCGAACCCAAGGACACCGAGCCGCCATCTTCAATAGCTGTTTCGGTGATCTTGGCTCCGTTGACGAAGGTCCCATTTGTCGAACCTAGATCACGCACGAGCACCGGCTGGCCCAGGATTATCTCGCAGTGATTGCGTGAGCAACCTGGGTCTTCAACCCGAATATCGGTCTCACTGCCGCGACCTAATCGAGTAATCGCGCGCACCAAGGGATAGGCGGTATCACCCAGAATCAAACGCGGCTGGTCTGCGACCGGGGCATTGCTGCCGGCTTGTTTGGCACTGACCTCGGCGCGGGCCTCACTGCGCACCCGGAAGATACCCGTTTCTAGGTCCTCGTCGGTACTTATGGTCACGGTCACCGACCCGAGCAAGGTGTACTGCTGTTCGGCTCCATAGGCCTTAACCAAATCAGCCAGCTCCGACTGCAGGGCATCGCGAAATACGGCCAAGCGCTTGTAGTCGTGGTCGGAGAGCTCAACATTGAAGATATTCGGGATAACGGTGCGATCGCGGCCGGTCACCGCCGCCCGGTCATCAATTTCGCGCTGCAAAGCAGCAGCAATCTCAACCGGCTGCACCTCGGCCTTAAAAGCCCGGGCGAAAGCGCCATTGACCATGCGGTCGAGGGAGTCCTCGAACCGTTCGAGCAAACCCACTTGCACTCCTTGAATATCCGCGGAATCGGTGAACCTTGATGGTAACCCGCAGGTAAGGGGCCAGCGGGGAGGCGCCCGGGGGGCGGAGCCGGTGAATGTGCGAGTTCGCGATTTACTGCCGGATTAGATGTGGCCGCCATCGAAAACTGGCACGCGTTGCCAGCGTCCGGTCAAGCAAAACTGATGGCGGGCAGACATTAAATCGTGGTTTAATAGTGAGTAATTAGTACCGAGGCGAGTCAGCCGGTTTACCCATCGAATGGAGTAGTAGATGAATCTGCCCCGCACCCTGAGCATGTCAGTGATCGCGGCAACAATTGCGCTCACTATGTCATCGCTCCCTGCCCAGGCCGCGACGCTCTCGCCGCCGGTCGTCGCCGATGCCTACTCCGTAATGCTCACCGCATCGCAGGCTCAGGCGTTGGGGGTAAAAAAGCATTATTTAGCTGATTTCTCAATCGCATCTGCCACCAAGGGCACACCGGACGGTCTGTGGTTATGTGAATTGACGGGCGGCACCGGGATTGAAGGCCAAGGCGCGGGGCGCCTACTCACTTCTGCTTTTGGTGACTTGAGTCTTTATTTGCAATTTGAAGTCGACCAGAAGATCCATTGGTACGCAAATGAGCAGTCGGCCAAGAAGGCCTACAACGCCATCGTGAAGCAGCTGAAGATGTGTGTGGGGCAGCAGATGGGAGACGCAACAGAGGTTTCTGGTGAGACCACTGTCGGCGTCCCTGCGTTATTGACCAACGGCACCAAGAAGTCGAAGGATGGCGATGAGTTCCTTTGGATCAGTTCCAAAACCATTGATGCCGACGCCACGTCATCCTTATCCGATTACGACTACACAACGGTGCGCACCTTCGGAAACTTCATCCAGGTCATGGACATCCAAGCTGAGGGCCTCGACGCGAAACCTTTTACCAAGAAGCAGATCGCGACCTTGGACAAAATGACGGATTCGCTCGGAGATGCCTGGCAAGCGAAGTTCATGTAGCTCGATGCCCGCGGGATACAGGGGCTAAATGGGCGCCTGTATCGTTCGCTTTGCGCCGAAAGGCGTGAGCGCGAGTGGCGGAATAGGCAGACGCGCACGGTTCAGGTCCGTGTACTCGAAAGGGTGTGGGGGTTCAACTCCCCCCTCGCGCAC
>WLHM01000038.1 GCA_009702725.1 Actinomycetota bacterium
CAGGTGCTCTTACCTTGGATTCCGGCCGGGCTAACAAGTGCTGTCTCAGTCCCGGTCGAGGTTAATCATCTTGCCCCTGTAGATGATTATCGAGTTACCGGGTGAGACTCAAAAGTCGAATTACTGAATGCGGCGATGAACGCGGCAGCGTTCTGCTTCTTGGGGTCGGCTTTGTAATCGTATGTTTACTTGCCATTGCAGTTGTCACCGATGTGTCGGCAGCATTTTTACAGCGACGTAGTCTGATGTCACTTGCCGATGCCGCGGCAATTGCTGGAGCCCAAGCCATAGACCAAGGCGCGTATTACGCCAATGGGGCCAGTGTCGGAACTCGACTCAATCCAGGATTAGTGCGCTCTGCTGCGGCAGCCCATTTGGCGCGCACTAATGCTGCATCGAGCATCCCCGGTCTGCACATCGAACAGATCAGTTCCGACGGAGTGCACGTACTCGTTGCCCTGAGTGCCCCCTTGCGGTTGCCGTTCTTTGGGCCTGTTCATCAAGAGTTTGCTCACGTCGAGGCATCGGCCCGACTGGATTACCGCCCCAGCCCCTGAACCGGCACGCACCGTGACCGTAGGGTGGTGGCTTGTGACCCCCTTAGAAGCCCAAGAGCGCATGGCTTCCTTGGCAACCACGCTGTCGAGCATTGAAACGGTATTGAACCTGCCGGCGATGCGCGAGGCGATAGTGGATTTAGAGGCCCAGGCGTCGGCCCCTGACCTTTGGGATGACCAAGATCGGGCCCAGCAGGTCACTTCTCGGCTTTCGTTCGTGCAAGGTGAAGTCCGGAGGGTTGAAAACCTCCGCCGGCGCTTTGATGACCTGCCGATCCTTTATGAACTTGCTGACGATGAGGGTGATGCTGATGCCCTCGCCGACGCAGATAAGGAACTTGAGTCGATGCAGGCGGCAATCGATGAGCTTGAGGTCCGCACCCTTTTGTCGGGGGAGTACGACTCGCGCGAGGCTCTGATCACTATCCGAGCCGAGGCCGGTGGCGTTGATGCCGCCGACTGGGCCGAAATGTTGCTGCGGATGTATTCGCGATATTGCGAGCGGCATAACTGGTCACTTGAAGTTTATGAGACGTCCTACGCTGAAGAAGCCGGCATTAAGTCGGCCACTTTTGCGGTGAAGGCGCCCTACGCTTATGGCACCCTTTCGGTCGAGCAGGGCACGCATCGCTTGGTGCGTATCTCGCCATTTGATAACCAAGGGCGCCGCCAAACTTCTTTTGCGGGCGTTGAGGTAATCCCGGTGATAGCGCAAGCCGAGAGTATTGACATCCCAGAGGATGATTTGCGAGTCGATGTTTATAGGTCAAGTGGCCCCGGTGGCCAAGGGGTTAACACCACCGACTCTGCGGTTCGTCTTACACATATTCCAACCGGTGTTGTGGTGTCGTGCCAAAATGAGCGTTCACAATTACAAAACCGCGCCACTGCGATGGCGGTACTACAGGCGAAATTACTCGAGCGCCGCCGGCAAGAAGATCGAGCCAAAATGGATGCGCTCAAGGGTGATTCGACCGGGTCGTGGGGCAACCAGATGCGCTCGTATGTGCTTCACCCGTATCAAATGGTTAAAGACCTTCGAACCGAGGAGGAAACCGGCAATACGGCCGCGGTACTTGATGGCGAGATAGATGCCTTTATTGAGGCCGGAATCCGGTGGCGCAAGCAGCAGTCCGCCTGATTTGGGGCACCTTCCCATAGACTGCGTACGTGATCCTGTTCGACGGAGTTACCAAGCTCTACGCAAATCAAGAGCGCCCTGCCTTGGACGAGGTTTCCCTTGAGATCGAAAAGGGTGAGTTCGTTTTCCTGGTTGGCCCATCGGGCTCAGGTAAGTCCACCTTCTTGCGTTTAGTGCTGCGTGAGGAGCGCCCGACTAAAGGTCAGGTTTGGGTTGCGGGCAAAGAGTTGAATCGACTTTCGAATTGGAAGATCCCGGCGTTACGACGACAGATTGGCACCGTGTTTCAGGATTTCCGGTTGCTTCCGAATAAGACCGTGGCCGAGAATGTCGCCTTCGCCCTTGAGGTTATTGGTAAGCCGGCGTCTCATATTCGCAAAGTGGTGCCCGAAGTTCTTGAGGTAGTGGGCCTCGAAGGCAAAGAGGAGCGCCGGCCCGATGAACTATCGGGTGGCGAGCAGCAGCGCGTTGCAATTGCAAGGGCTTTCGTTAACCGGCCAATCTTGCTCATCGCCGATGAACCGACCGGAAACCTCGACCCGGGCACCTCGGTCGGCATCATGAAGTTGCTCGATCGAATTAATCAACTTGGCACGACCGTAGTGATGTCAACCCATGATCAGGCAATTGTTGATCAGATGCGCAGGCGGGTGATTGAGCTCGAGGGTGGTCATGTCGTTCGCGATCAGTCACGCGGCGTCTACGGGTATGCCCGGTAATCAGTAAGTACCCTGACAAGAGATAAGGAGGAATCAGCATGCGCGCAAACTTTGTGGCAAGTGAAGTAAGCAGCGGCATTCGTCGCAACTTGACCATGACAATGGCCGTTGTCATCACCGTTGCTGTTTCGCTCGGTCTCTTCGGTGCCAGCATGCTGGTGCGCGCGCAGGTTTCAACAATGAAGGATTTCTGGTACGACAAAGTTGAGGTATCAATCTTCCTTTGCGGTAAAGGTAGCGATACCCCTTCATGCGCCGGTGGGCCTGTTACTAAAGCCCAACGCGACCAGATAAAAGCCGACCTCGAATCTTTGAAGCCTCTCGTTGACAGTGTTTACTACGAGTCGCAAGCCGAAGCATTTGCGCGATTCCAAGAGCAGTTCAAGAATTCACCGATCGTCGACAACGTCAAACCAACAGCGCTTCCTGAGTCCTTCCGCGTGAAGCTTTCTGACCCGACAAAGTACGACGTTGTGGCGTCGGCATTTGCCGGTCGGCCCGGTATCGAGCAGGTCAATGATCAACGTAAAATTCTGGACAAGTTCTTCCGATTACTCGGGGGCCTACAACTTATTGCGCTGCTAATCGCTTTGTCCATGCTCGTGGTTACGGTCTTGCTTATCGTCAACACCATGCGAGTAGCCGCCTTCAGCAGGCGCCGGGAGACCAGCATCATGCGATTGGTCGGTGCCTCGAACTTCTATATCCAATTGCCATTCTTATTAGAGGCTGCGGTTGCGGCCGGCATTGGGGCGATCTTGGCGGTGGTTGGGCTGGTGTTCGTCAAGATAATCGTCATCGATCAAGTTCTCGCGCCGTCGTTCCAGTTCACGGCCTTCGTCGGCTGGGATGCGGTGCTGGCGATCGCTCCGCTCATGATTTTGGTGGGCGTGGGCCTAGCAGCAATTGCGGCCTTCTTCACCCTCCGCAAATATTTGCGGGTCTAATTGCCCATAATCCCGTGTTACGCGTGGGGTTAATGTGACATAAGAGCTATTCTGGGCGGGTGCTTCCCCGCCACCGGCTGGCGATTTTGATCGCCCTCGCCAGCGCCTTGCTGCTGACTGCCGGTGGGCTGCCGGGGGCGCAAGCCGCTAGTGACCTCGGCTCTCGGGTTGGAGCCGGCGATATCAATGGCCAGGTGGAGCAGGCCGGCGAAGCCGTCGATGCGGCAAATGCCAAAGTGGCGCGGGCCCTGAAGACTTTAGTTTCAGCACGCGGCCAACTACCCGCGGCCAGGCGCGCCAAGGTAGCTGCCGAAAAATCCGCGGCGTTGGCGGTGACGGCAGCCCAAGAGGGCGCTAATGCTGCAAGGATGGCAAATATTGCAGTGATTACCTCACAGGTTCAACAGGCGCAAGTTCGTGCGCAATTAGCAGAAGTCTCGGAGCAGATCGATGACGTTGTCCGCCTGGTTTATCAACAAGGCCCACTAGGTGAGATTGAAGTAGTTCTTGATGCGCATGATCCAGGTGACTTCGCTTTACGGCTGGCCTCGGTTGATGCGATTTCGCGGTCTCAAGCAACAACGCAAAATCAATTAATTAAGGTACGCGCAGACTTGGTGATGAAAGGCGTAAAACACGAGGCTTTGAAGGCCAAGGCCGAAGAGGCGAAGGTTGCTGCTGACGCGCAATTGGTGAAAGCGAGGCAGGCGCAAGCCCAGGCCCGTGCCGCGCAGGCCCGCATTGTGCAGTTGGTGGCTGAACGCAAGGCCTCTTTGGTTATCGCCAAGAAAAATAAGGCAGTGATTGCGAAAAGGTTTCAGCGGCTAAAAGCGAAGCAGGCTTTGATGGCCAAGCAAGCGGCAGCTGCCGCGAGGCGCGAGGCAGCAAGGCTCGCTGCTCAAGGTGATAACTCACCAACTGGAGAGCTGCGATGGCCAATTGACGGCGGCGGAGTCAGCGCAGATGTGGGCCCAAGGGTGCACCCGGTCTACGGCTACGACTCCTGCCACACCGGCACCGATATTCGCGGCATCACGGGCACTCCCATTCACGCTGCCGCCGCTGGGACAGTCGCGCAAATCTCAACCGGAGGGCCGTACGGCCTAGCAACACTTATCGCCCACGCGGGCGGACTGACTACCTTCTATGCACATCAGTCAAGCGTCAGCGTCAGCGAAGGTCAGCGCGTAGATGCGGGCGAGGTAATAGGGGCGGTTGGTGACACGGGGTGGGTAACCGGCCCACATCTGCACTTTGAAGTCCGCCTTGGCAGCACCGCCTATGATCCGATGGGTTGGTTCGGTGGCTCGAAGAGCCCCGTTTCCTGCCAATAGTGACCACTTAGGCACTGCAACTGCTCACCAGGAGCATTGTTTGTTGAATATTGGAGGTGATGGGCGATGCCACGTGAGACCGGGCGCAAGGTAATTGCCCAGAACCGTAAGGCGCGGCACGACTACTCGATCGAGGATGTCTTTGAGGCCGGCATGGTGCTCACCGGCACCGAGGTTAAGTCGCTGCGCGAGGGCCGGGCAACTTTGACCGATGGCTACGCAATTGTTGAAGATGGTGAAATGTGGCTGCGCGGAGTCCACATCCCCGTTTACGACCTGGGCACCTGGAACAACCATGAGCCGCGCCGGCCCAGAAAGTTGCTACTTCGACGCGAAGAGATTCGTCGGATAACTAATAAGACCAAGGAGTCCGGCCTAACGTTGATTCCGCTTTCCATGTACTTCAAGGACGGCTACGCCAAGATTGAAATAGCACTCGCCCGTGGCCGCAAAAGTTACGACAAGCGCCATGCGATAGCAGAGCGTGAGTCAAAGCGCGAAACAGATCGTGCTACCGGGCGCCGGAGTAAGGGCAACGACTGAGCACGAATTATTAGTGGCTGATGTGGCACCGGCAGGCTCCCAGCAATTCACTTTTTGACTTCGTCCTCATTAACTTCACCGAGTCGGGTGATTCGTTGGGCATGCCCTACCAACCCACCAAGCATGACCATCGACGCGGTGTCATCGGCAGCCTGTAGTGCTTGATGAATGCTCGTTTCGCTAGCAGCGCTTTCAGTAGTCGGGTCGGCGATGGTTGCAGCGGCAGCGGCGAATACTTGCGCAAGCGGGGAGAGTTCGTAGGATGAGCCAGCGGCTGGACGCTCGGTGATCAAGTGGTTCAGGTCTGAAGCAATTGACAGTACGCGTGCTGCCATCACTTGCGTCACTCGAAGTTGCTGTTCGAGTTCGCGTAGATCGAATTCATGGATGGCCGGAGACCAACGCCGGTGAACTCGCACATCTTCAACGGCAACGGCAAGGCGCATAGTTTCATCGCGTAGACGAACCGCTTTGTCGAACCAGGTGCGAGTGATATCAGGAGTAAGAGTCACCTGCACCCCCTGCGCAATGTCATTTAGTAGCTCAGCCAGTTCATTTTGAATGCTTGACAATTCAACTTCGGCGCGGCCGACCGGCTTACCTCTACTCGTGAAGTAGGAGGCAACAAGTGCGCAGGCGCCACCGACCATGACCCCGAGGAATCTTTCAAGGGCGCCCTCCGGGCTCGTATGTGCGCCGATGACCAAAATAACGGTGACAGCAACAGCCATGGCAGCATATGGAGCCGAACTTGGGTCAGCCACTTGTAAGAGCCGAATGATGCCGAAACTGGCAAGCACCAAGATCGCGATAGTTGCGGGCCCGAAACCAATTAATGAGATCGCGGCGAAAGCGACAGCGGAGCCGGCAACCACCCCGATAACCTGAAAAAGGGCCTCCTTGGCAGCGTGGTGGAAAGTGGCTCGGGTTGCCACCACGGCGGTTATTGCTGCCGGCACTGGGTCGACAAGAGCTAAGGCCCCACCGATGACGTATGCCACTGTTGCTGCCGCGGCGGTTAGTACGGCCAAGCGCAGATAGGGGGAGTGCAGCAAGATCTGGCCCAGTTTGTGCCCGGCGTGCTCGCTGCTCATCACGCTCCCATCAAAGGAGTAAATGCTCCCGATGGCTAGTTTAAGGTGAAAATGGCGTATTCTTAAATCCACGGGCCTCGGCCTCTTGATTGTTCATAATTAAATATGGGGGTGATCGGTTTCGACGTTCAGATGTTTTGACCGGAGAAGCGTGTCGAGAATCAAGGTGATCTCGTTAAGAATCCTTGAAAAACAATAACTGCCAAAAATACGCAGTCTGCAGACGCTTACGCCCTCGCGGCCTAAGCAATAATCTGCCGTCAGCCCAATGTGTCCCCGAATTGGGGCCTGACGTCGCTAGGGGACTAACCAATTGCTTCGGTCACGGAAGCAGGCGGAAAAACTAACAGTGGCTGGGCCGCCCGGTGCAGTGCCGCACGAAGCACCGGGGCCGAGAAGCGATAGCGCGGCTACACACGTAGAAGTACGGAAGAAGCCTGCACGGACCCGGGTTCGATTCCCGGCACCTCCACAATTCAAAGGACCCAGGGTTGATCCCCTGGGTTCTTTGCATTGTTGGGGCCACGCTGACCAGCGCCGCCTGTTGCTCGCGGCGTCGTTGGAGTTTTGGCTCCGGTGGATGGAACGATGGGTTTCTTCTTCACTTTGTCGATGCGGCCTTGTTCGGCTGGGCATGATTTCGTTCTTGGTTGATGACGGGTTCACAGTTGATAGTTGGGTGCGGAGTTGATGGGGGAGAGTAGCCAAAATGTGAGGGTTGCCCCACATTTTTGCAGCATTGAACATTTTAGTTCTAGTTAAGGCGTTTAGTTTTTGTATTTTTCCCCGGTAGGGGAATTACCCTTCCCATGTTTTAGTTTGTCGGTCGAGTGTTGCAGCGCTCGGGCGTGCACTTGCACCTCGTTTCGCGCTCGATGAGAACCCCTCCTCACTGAGTGAAGCCCCCAGCGGTTGGAAGTTCGTGATGTCGGTTGTGAAGCCTGTTCGTTCCAAGACTCTCCTTGCCACCTTGTCGGTGTTGGTGGTGGTTGCCGGCATGTTGTTTGGTGCCAATGTGGCCTCGGCTGATTCCGTGCAGTACCAGTCCTATCAACGCGCGAGCCAGACTGAGGCGTGTGCAGCGCAACCGGGTGAAACTCCGTGGCAGGCCAGTTGGGGTGCGGACTCGAGTTGGTACCCAACTTGGGAGCAGTGGGCCAACAAAGGCACCGGTGGTTGGACGTGCGGCCGGAGTATCACCTGGGCCAGAGATTCATCTTCATCGTGTGCTACCGGTGGCCCCTGTGTGGTGGGTGATATTGGTCCTGGTGGTGGCCTGGTGTTCCTCATCTCTGGTGGCCTGCGTTATGAGATGGCACCAAAAACGTGGGGTGTCAACGAGACGACGGGTATCGCGTGGTGCAGCGATACGACTTCATCCATTACTGGTGCGGTGGGCACTGCTGTTGGCACCGGTAGTGCGAACACGACAGCGATGCTGGCCTTGCCCTGTACTTCGGGTGCAGGGGTCTCAGCGCGCGCCTATCGTGGTGGTGGCTTGACGGACTGGTTCTTGCCATCCAAGGATGAGTTGAACGCGATGTGTAATTACTCGCGTAACCCCACCGCACCTGCCGCACCGAGTGTGAGTTGTTTCGGAATTGGTGGGACGGCCCAAGACGGCACCTTCGCTGCGGGCACCTACGGGTTTGCTAGCGGCTTCCCCTCCAGTTACTGGAGTTCGAGTCAGAACATCGCGAGCGACGCGGGGGAGCAGTTTTGGGCTAATGGCTTCGCGGGCCTCGACAACAAGCCCAGCCCGCTGCGGGTTCGTCCGGTCCGGGCTTTTTAGCACTTCATCCCTTCATCTATTTATCACTTCTGTTTTCCGTTTTTCATTCTTGGTTTTCCGATCGAAAGGCCGTGGCCTCGGGTGGTGTTTCTTTACGTGAAAAAGTGGTGTCCGTGGCTTGGAATCAGGTGGGCGTTCACGTGTTCTTGGGCAATGTTGTGTAGTAATGCCCTGTTGTAATGCGATGCGGGAGACCGACATTTCCTCTTTGCCTCACAATGTAGTGATGCAATGCAGTAATGTCATGCTCCCCTCATAAGGCCAACGGCTCGAATACACCTACTGGCAGGCCAGGAGCGAAGTTCCCGCCGAAATGCTCCCAAGAGGACTCACGTATGTGAAAAGTCCAAAGTCATTGAGTCTGGCGAGGTTTGCTCTGAACGGTAAGGATTCAACATCGAGTCCAACACCAACTAGGGGATTCCACCCGTCGGTTTTGATGGCGGCAGATGAAATCGCACAGGCTTGCTCAAGGTTAGTAACAGCTCATTTGGTCCGTTGATACCTGGCCCTGTCAGTAGCGTTTCTCTTCACCTTTTCCTCAGGTGTTCGTTTTCTTGATTCGGAACTTTGCTTTTTCGGTAGCCATCAATTGCTTCGTGAATCTGAGAAAGAGGGATACCAACATCTACTTTTCTAGTAGTCCAGTCTTGATGCCGAATTGCTGCATCCGTATCCCACCCAAGATCGTCAA
>WLHM01000039.1 GCA_009702725.1 Actinomycetota bacterium
GATCTTCGAGTCGAGATGCTGCATGGCCGAATGAGCGGCGATGCGAAAGAGGATGTGATGACTAGGTTCGCTGATACTGCCCGTTCAGACGGTATCGATGTTTTGGTGGCAACAACGGTCATCGAAGTTGGGGTTGATGTTCCAGATGCGAACACGATGATTATTTTGGACGCGGATCGCTTCGGCATTTCTCAGCTCCATCAGTTGCGTGGCCGGGTTGGGCGCGGTGTCCTGCCGGGTTTGTGTTTATTAGTTACTGACGCGGACGCGGGCAGTCCATCTCGCGAAAGGCTGCTCGCCGTTGCTTCAACGACCGATGGCTTTGAGTTATCGCAATTGGATTTAGAGATGCGCCGTGAAGGTGATGTTCTTAGCTCGGTTCAGTCGGGTCGGCGCAGTTCACTTCGACTACTTGAAGTAGTGCGCGATGAAGACATCATCGATCGCGCGCGTACTGCCGCGCATGCCATAGTCGAGAGTGATGCAGAGCTAACTTCGCACCTAGCCTTGAAACTTGCAATTGGTTCAATTATTGCCGATGAACAAGCTGAATTCCTAGAGAAAGCATGACCCGTATCATCGCGGGCGAAGCCAAGGGGCGCCGGCTCACTGTCCCAAAGCGCGGCACGCGCCCTACTGCAGATCGGGTCCGAGAGTCGTTGTTCTCTGCGGTGTCCGCGCACTTACTTAAAGCAGGCATCAACTGGACCGATCTTTCGGCACTTGATCTCTATGCGGGCACTGGAGCCCTCGGGCTCGAGGCCTTAAGCCGCGGTGCGCACCGAGTTGTGCTGATCGAAAAGGCACGCGCAGCCGGTGAAGTCATCGAGGCCAATATCAACGCGGTCGGACTGCCGGGGGCCCAATTGCTTATCGGCGATGTCAATGCCGTTCTTGAGCGTCTGGGGGCGCCGCCCTTCGGGCTGGTTTTTGCTGATCCGCCCTATGAGGTTGGCTCGGCTGACATCACCACGATACTTACGCTGCTGCAGACAAATCGATTATTGAGCAATGGCGCATTGGTAATTGTGGAAAGGCCCACCGGCGATGGACAAACTCCGCTGCCGGCTTCGTGGGAAGTTCTGCAAGTACGCCGACACGGAGACACGACTCTTTGGTACGGTCAAGCACCTGAAAACGTTCCAGTGAGCTAGTGAGGAGTCGGCAATGCGCCGAGCGGTTTGCCCGGGGTCTTTTGATCCGTGCACAAATGGGCACCTAGACGTCTTTGAACGCGCGGCCGAAATGGCTGACGAGGTCATTGTCGCGGTGTTGATAAACAAGACTAAGTCAAGTTTGTTTACCGTTGCAGAACGCATTGAAATGCTCAAGCAAGTAGTGGCGCCGCTGCCAAATGTGAAGATAGATTCATTCCACGGGCTGCTTGTCGACTATTGCCGTGATCATGACGCGCCGGTGATTGTTAAAGGCCTGAGGGCCGTCAGTGACTTTGATTATGAATTGCAGATGGCCCAGATGAACTACCGGCTGACCCGTGTTGAAACTGTATTCATCTCCGCTAACCCCTTGTATAGCTATTTATCGTCCAGTTTGGTTAAGGAAGTCGCCACTTACGGTGGAGATGTGACCGGTCTAGTGCCTGACCTCGTGTTGGAGCAGCTCCGGGCGAAGATTTCGGGCACAATAGGTTGAGAATAAAGGCTATGACGAGGAGATGCTTTGGACGTCCAAGAACGGCTTGACGAACTGGCCGTCCTGATCGAAGACGCTAAGGCGATGCCGCTTTCGGCATCTTGCTTGGTGAACCGAGCTCAGGTTCTTGATCTCATCGATGAGATTAGGCAGTTATTACCCGAGTCGGTGGCGCGTGCTGATGAACTCCTCGCTGACCGCGAGGCCGTTGTTCAAGATGGTCGCCGCGAGGCCGACAGGTTATTGGAGCGAGCGCGGGGTGATGCCGATCTGATGGTCACTGCAGTCGAGGTGTATCTAGCGGCGGTGGGGGAGTCCCAAGCCATGCGCGCTGAGGCGGCTGAAGATACGGCCCGGATGCGCATGGAGACCGATGACTACATCGATGCCAAGTTGGCTACTTTCGAAATCGCCCTGACCAAAACCTTGCAGACCGGAGATCCCGTCCGCGAGCGGCTTCGGGCCCAGGTGTATGAGGATTTAGCCCCCGAGACCTCACACGCGGCGCTGGATGAGATTTACGACGACCAACGCTGATTAATTGGCCCCAAAACGTGGGCGATATGTCCGATTTTATGTCGGCAGCATCTAAGCGGTATCCTCCTGCGGGTAACCTTCAGCCAAAAGCTGTGGTTTCACCATGACCAACCGTGCTAATCCGACAGGGGTGCAGTGACCGGCCTCGACCCTCGAAGTCCGCTGGTGCTTGACACGCGGGCATTGAACCTGCCAAGGCGGGCTGGGTCAATGGTCACGGTAACCCGGACGGTTCCAAGCCCGGCCGACATGGGGGTGGCGCTGGCTCGAGTCCTTCCTGGCTCACCGGTCGAACTTGAGTTACGGCTGGAGTCGGTCATGGAAGGAGTATTGGTCTTCGGATCAGCGGATGTGCATGTTGACGCCGAGTGCGCCCGGTGTCTAGATCCAACTAGCTGGGACGAAGTGATTGAGTTCAACGAGTTATTCGTTTATCCCGCCACAGATGCTCGTGGCGCGGTGGTCGAAGAACCCGATGATGAAGACGAAGACCCGCTGCCGAAACTTCAGGATGACATGATCGATCTGGAAGCCACGCTGCGCGATGCGGTGGTGCTGGGATTCCCGCTAGCACCGGTGTGTCATAGCGATTGTGCAGGCCTTTGTTCAGTCTGCGGGATCAAGCTCGACGACAATCCAGAGCACCTGCACGAACAGCTTGACCCAAGGTGGGCCGCACTTGCCGCCTTGGCAGATCCAGAATCAACCGAGGACAAGACTTAACCGAAGACCAAAGTTAACCAAGAAAGAGGACACCGTGCCAGTACCGAAGCGCAAAACCTCGCGCTCTAACACCCGCCACCGCCGCTCGCAGTGGAAAGCCACCCTGCCCACCTTGGTGACCTGCGTCCGCTGCAAGGAAAAGCGCCTGGCTCACACCGCGTGCCCGACCTGCGGCACTTACGCCAAGCGACGCGTGCTGGACGTCTGACGATGGCTCGCGTCGCCCTGGATCTCTTGGGCGGCGACGGTGCCCCGGGGGTCGTGGCCGATGCCGTGGCGGCGTTGGATCTTGACGCACTCGACATCGACCTCGTCCTCGTGGGCCCGACCAATCTTGCGATCGAACTTCTTGCCGCGCGTGGTATCGACATTTCCGAGCGGCCGCGGTTGACAATTTTGAGTGCCGCCTCCGGGGTGCCGATGGATGGCGACCCATTGGCCTATGTCCGGGCGCATCCTGAATCCAGTGTCATGGTGGCAGCTGCCGCGGTCAGTGCTGGTCAGGTTGATGCGTGGGTGTCGGTGGGTCATAGCGGCGCTTCAGTTGCTGCCGCGGTTTTGTCATGCGGTCGAGTTGATGGGATGTCACGTCCGGCCCTAGCGGTAGTACTACCGTCGACGCAGAGCCCGGTAGTCCTCGTAGACGTGGGCGCATCCCCTGAGGCCACTGCGAATGTGTTGGCCCAATTTGCGATGGCAGGTTGGTGTTATGCAACCGCATTGGGTATAGCCGACCCGGCGGTGGGGTTACTTAATATTGGTAGCGAAACTGGCAAAGGCGATTCACTCCGCTTGGCGGCGCATATTTTGATGCAAGATCGACTTCCAGCGCTCGGAGTTAGGTATGCCGGTTCGGTTGAGGGCCACGACGTAGCCTCTGGCGCGCGCGCGCAAGTCATTGTCACCGACGGATTCACCGGTAATGTTTTGTTGAAGGGCATCGAAGGCGCGGTCGGGTGGGCGGCCCAGCAAATGGCACTTGCTTATGGCGACCCTAGGCCAGCACGAGCGGTAGTAACCGGCACGGCGACCGGCGACTTTGCTGCGGGAATGCTGCTCGGAGTTAACGGCATCACCGTAATTGGCCACGGT
The DNA here is from genome assembly GCA_009702725.1 of Actinomycetota bacterium. Taxonomy (GTDB): domain Bacteria; phylum Actinomycetota; class Actinomycetes; order S36-B12; family S36-B12. The sequence continues at coordinate 4,006 of WLHM01000039.1, forward strand.
GCCGGTAGTCCAAATGAGATAGCCGCTTGTATTCGATTAGCGGCACGTGCGGCGAAAACTGATCTAATTGGTTTAACGCAACGGACATTTTCCACCTTGCTGGAGCGAATCAAGTGAATGAGCAGCTGGTGGCTGGAGCATTGGCGCGCGTGTTCGAATATGAGGCTACATTCGCCGTTCGCTCTGACACGCCGCTCAGCTCATTTGGCCCAATTGATCAAGCATGGGTCATGCTCGCGCGGGCAATTTTCGAGGCAGCCCAGGGCCTTGGACTTGAAGTGAAAATAACTGATGCCGATGTTCACGATGTTCAAACATTTGGTGAACTCGTTCGACTTGTTGACACTTTAAGTGGCTCCGAAGTGCGAGAAACCTCATGAGCAATGCGCGAAACCGAAGTGAGCGAGGCCGCGACGAAAACTTGACCCACTTGGCCGCCAATCTTGGGGTATCAATCGACCTAGCCATACTCGGCCAAGCGCTTACGCACCGCTCGTACGCATACGAACATGGCGGGCTGCCGCATAATGAGCGGCTGGAGTTTCTCGGAGATTCGGTGCTTGGCGTGTTAGTCACCGACACTTTGTATAGAACTTTCCCGGATTTACCCGAGGGGCAACTGGCTAAACTTCGTGCAGCCGTAGTTAACTCAAGGGCACTCGCGGTTGTCGCGCGGGAGCTAAATCTTGGTGACTACCTGTTGTTGGGGCGTGGCGAGGAGACAACCGGTGGGCGCGATAAGTCGTCGATACTCGCCGATGCCATGGAAGCGGTAATCGGGGCGACCTACCTGTCAGCCGGAATTGAGGTAGCCGCGGATCTCGTCCACAGGCGCTTCGACCCACTTATTGAATTGTCAGCTGAACTTGGTGCGGGCCTTGATTGGAAGACCTCACTACAAGAGGCTGCATCGAACTTAAACCTCGGACTCCCGGAATATCTCGTAAGCGATTCCGGACCCGATCACGAAAAAGAGTTCCACGCTCGTGTGCGAGTGGGTGATGACGTCATCGGTGAAGGCTGGGGCCGGTCTAAGAAACTTGCAGAGCAGCAGGCAGCTGAAGTCGCGTACGCACACTTAATAAAGCCGGCACCTTGAAATGCCAGAACTGCCAGAAGTCGAAGTAGTACGGCGCGGGCTCGCCGAGCACGTAACAGGCCGCGTTATTAGTCAGGTCGAGGTACTGCACCCCAGAGCGGTGCGTCGAAATGGTGGCTCCTTGGCCGAAGACTTAATCGGCGAGCGCATCAGATGTGTAAGTCGTCGCGGCAAGTATTTATGGATACCGCTGTCGGGTGGCGATATCGCACTTGTCGCTCATTTGGGCATGAGCGGGCAGTTGCTGGTGCGCCCGAGCTCCGTGCCTGACGAGAAACACCTCAGAGTGCGTTTCGGGTTCGCTGATGCTGGGCCGGAGTTGCGTTTTGTTGACCAGCGCACATTCGGCGGGGTGATGTCCGCCCGGCTGGTGTCCGATGGTGGTGGTGGTCGACTCCCGGACATCATCAGCCATATTTCCCCGGACCTACTTGACCCGGCTTTCGACGATGCGGCTGGCGTGGCTCGGATCCGGGCAAAAAACACCGAGATCAAACGGGCTCTGCTAGACCAATCGGAGGTTTCCGGGATTGGCAATATCTACGCCGATGAAGCCCTGTGGCGGGCCAAATTACACGGGAGCCGGTTAACCGGGGCCTTGTCACCGACGAAAATCAGCGAGCTACTGGGGCATGCCAGGGCTGTTATGACCGAAGCACTGGCTCAGGGTGGCACCAGTTTCGATGCGCTCTATGTCAACGTCAACGGCGAGAGCGGCTACTTTGACCGATCTTTAAGTGCCTATGGCCAAGAAGGCGAGCCCTGCGGGCATTGCGGAAGCCTCATTCGCCGCGAGAAATTTATGGGCCGATCAAGTTTTTCTTGCCCGCGGTGCCAGCGGCGGGGAAAGGGCCGGAGCCCGCAAGATAAGGTGTGACGAACTCGTCCTCAGCGCCTTCCCCGCGCCCGACCAGCGGAGAAATGTGCACCTTAAGACCTTGACTTTGAAGGGCTTTAAATCCTTCGCCTCTTCAACGACCCTGCATTTCGAGCCGGGCGTGACATGTGTGGTGGGCCCGAACGGGTCGGGCAAGTCGAATGTTGTTGATGCACTCGCTTGGGTCATGGGCGAACAAGGGGCCAAGTCACTGCGCGGCGGCAAAATGGAGGACGTCATCTTCTCCGGTACCTCCGGCCGCGCTCCACTTGGTCGCGCCGAGGTGCAATTAACGATCGATAACTCCGACGGTGCCTTGCCGATTGAATACACCGAAGTCACTATCTCGCGCACCTTATTTCGCAACGGTGGCTCCGAGTACGCGATAAACGGTGAGCAGTGCCGGCTCCTTGATGTCCAGGAGTTACTAAGTGACTCCGGGATCGGCCGTGAAATGCATGTCATCGTCGGGCAAGGGCAACTGGATTCAATTTTGCAGGCCACGCCCGAGGATCGCCGTGGATTCATCGAAGAAGCCGCAGGGGTATTGAAGCACCGCAAGCGCAAGGAAAAGGCCCTGCGCAAACTAGATGCGATGGGCGCGAACCTAACTCGTTTGACCGACCTGACCAATGAGTTGCGCCGCCAATTGAAGCCCCTTGGGCGCCAAGCCGAAGTTGCCCGCCGAGCGGTGGTTATCCAATCGGATGTGCGTGATGCCCGATTGCGTTTAATGGCTGATGACTTAACAGCCTTACGGAACCTCCTGGCGGCCGAAGTAGCTGACGAGACCGCCTTGCGCGAGCGTCAAGCAAAAGCTGAGGCTGCTTTGGCCGAATTGCGCACCCAAGAGGCCGAAGCCGAAGCTGCGGTGCTGCAGGAAGCTCCTCACTTGGTGGCTGCGCAGGAGACTTGGTTCGGATTAAGCGGCCTTCGCGAGCGCTTCAATGGGTTGGTTCAACTTGCCACCGAGCGGGTGCGCAATTTGCAGCCCGAGGCCATAGAGGAATCCTCAGGCCGCGATCCGGAGCAAATCGATGCCGAAGCGCGATTGCTTCGCGAGCAAGAGTTTGAGCTTAGCCGCGAAGTCGAAGCCGCTCGCGAGGTGTTGGCAGCGGCTGAGGCTCGGCGCCTTGATGCTGAACAGGCGTTGCTCCTTGAGGAGCAGCGCGTTACGGCGGCTGACCGGGCTGCTGCCGACCGGCGTGAAGGCCTGGCGAAATTGCGCGGCCAGGTTGACGCGGCGCGATCGAGAACCCAGACCAGATCCGGTGAGATTGAAAGGCTCACAGCTTCAATAATCGAGGCCAAAGAGCGCGGTGAGCATGCTCAGGGTGAATTCCATGCCATTGAAATTCAAGTCGCCGGTCTAAACCAGGGTGAAGTCGGACTTGACCAGGAATATGAGCAGGCCTTGGCGGCGCTCCAACGTGCCGATAGCGCTGTTGAACAACTTCGCACCGCCGAGTCGGTCGGGGAGCGCGAGCGGGCTGCTTTGTCGGCGCGACTTGATGCACTTGAGCTAGGGCTTTCGCGCAAAGATGCTGCTTCGGTACTCATTGCATCAACGGAGCGGGTTCCAGGGGTACTTGGCCCATTGGCCGGGTTGTTGCAGATCGACCATGGTGCGCAAGCTGCGGTGGCTGCAGCGCTCGGCGACGTTGCCGACGCAGTTGTGGTGCGTGGCGTTGATGCGGCCGTGCAGTCCGTCGTGCTCTTGAAAGAGCAAGATGCTGGTCGCGCGGCATTGGTACTAGCTGATGGGGCTGGCGCCGGGCCGGCTCCGGTGGGTGCGCCACCGGTTGGCACTTGGTTACGCGCCTCAGTGCGGTGCGACGATAGTCTGCGCGCCGTCGTTGACCGCCTGCTGGTGAACTGCGTGCTGGTATCGGATGTGCGCACTGCTGCAGATGCGCAGCGCAGTCACCCTGATCTGGTCTTCGTTACCCAAGCTGGCGATATCTTCGCGGCTGGTGTGGTGCACGGAGGGTCAGCTGATACCCAAAGTTTGCTTGAGGTTCAGGCGGCCCATGACCAAACAACACGCGATTTGGTGGTCGCCACCCACGACCTCGAACGCGCCCGGTACGATCTGGTTGCGGCCCGTAATGTGCAAAGCACGGCGTCAGATTTTGCCGAGGGGGCACTTAATCGCCTGCACGAGTCTGACGCTCGGATGGCCGCTGTCGCCGAGCAACTTGGGCAGTTGGGCCAAGCAGCTCGCTCAGCCCATGCCGAGGCTGAACGGTTGACACTTGCCCGTACCGCGGCCGAGGCAGCCCATGAGCTGGACCAGCAAAACCTTTCGACCATGGAAGTTCGGCTAGCCGGTGCCGAGAACGAACCTGCGGTTGATCCGGCCGGTGACAAGCGTGAAATTTTCGCCGGGCAGGCCGCCGGTTCGCGTCAAGATGAGGTTGATGCCCGGCTCGCACTTCGCACCGGTGAAGAGCGGGTAGGTGCGGTAGGGGTTAGGGCTGAGCAACTTGAACGCGCTGCGGGGGCTGAGCGGCAGGCTCGCGTGAACGCGATTGCTAGGCGTGAGCGCCGAGCCGTTGAGTTAGTTACAGCTCAAGCGATACTTGCCGCATCGCGGATTGCGCTGTCGCGAATTGAAGGCTCCGTAGCGCAGGCGGGGCGCGATCGCACGGCGGTAGAGCGAGCCAAAGCCGATCGTGACCAGTTACTAACCAAGCTACGCTCAAGTATTCGTGAGTTGGCAGGTGAGTTGGATCTACTAAAGGACAGCGTGCATCGCGATGAAATAGCTCGCGCCGAGCAACGCCTTCGAATTGAGCAACTTGAAGAGAAGGCA
>WLHM01000004.1 GCA_009702725.1 Actinomycetota bacterium
CGGCTCATCGCCGACCGCATCCGATTCGGTATCACCAAGATCCAGTGTCACCAATTGTCGGGCTGCACCACGGGAACGTTCGGCGAGTGCAGCCTCGCGCCCAATGAAGTCGCCCTTGTCCCAGTCGATGAACCGATCAAGTCCGGTTTCACCGGGGGTGTAGGCCTGGGTGAATTCGGCCGACCAAATCCCGAAACCTTTTTCAATGCGCAAACTGTCGATGGCGCGGTCACCGATGGGTGTGACACCAAGTGCAGCAAGGCGGCGCCACAGGTCTGCTTGCTTGTCGGCAGGAACTGTCAATTCATATCCAAGTTCGCCGGCAAGTGACATTCGCGCAATGAGCATGTCATCGACAAGGCGAGCGTCCATGAATCGGAAAGTTGACATATCTTGGCCGGTCAAGTCCGCTACAACTTCACGTGACCGGGGCCCGGATACCGCAAAGCCCAGCCAAGCATCGGAGAAGTTCTCTATCGAAACCCCATCGATTAGGTGTTCGCTGAACCAGCGCTGATGCCATTCTTGGAGGTAGTACGAGCCGATGACCCAAAAGCAATCCTCGGCGAGGCGGGTAACCGATAAGTCGCCCATGAGGGTGCCTTTTGGATGAAGCATCGGGGTGAGACCCATGCGACCAACGGCGGGGATCCGCCCGGCGAGCAGGTTATCCAGCCAAGCGGCGGCACTCGGCCCGCTGATCTGGTACCGCGAGTAGACGCCGGTCTCGTAGGCGCCTACGTCACTACGCACCGCCGCCACCTCTCTTGCAATGTGCGGGAAGGCATTGTCACGTTGCAATGACGGCACATGCTCGAAGTCCAGCGGTGCAAAAAACTGTGGCACCTCAAGGCCCCAAGTGGCACCAAATTGCGCACCCGCGGCTTTAAGGTCTGCGTATGCCGGCGTCGTATGAAGTGGTCGCCCGGCGGGCAATTGCTCATGCGGGTATGTCGTCAAGAAACGCCGAGCGTAGAACTGGTACGTGGTAGCGAGTAGGTAGTCATCGTTTGCGGCCCAGTCACCAAACCTGGCGACATCCATCGCGTAGACGTCATCGCCAGGGTCACCGTCGATGATCCAGTTGGCGATAGCTAGGCCCACCGCGGCACCTTGTGAGTACCCGGCCATAACGCCTGCCGCTGCCCAATACCCGGGTAATCCGCGCACCGGGCCGACGAGCGGGTTACCGTCGGGGGTGATGGCGAAAGCCCCATGCACCCAACGTTTGATGCCGGCGGTTGCAAGTGCTGGGAAACGGGCGAAACCGATCTCCAATTCGGTGGCAATTCGGTCAATATCTGGGGGCAGCAATTTTGCGCCGAAATCCCACGGAGCACCTTCGGGATGCCAGTGCGCGGGGTTTGATTCGTAGACGCCGAGCACCGCACCATTTTGTTCGCGCTGCAGGTAGGTCCAGCCTTCAAGATCGGTTACCGCTGGCATCGGCCAATCAATCGCCATGATCTCTGGTACGTCTTCGGTAACCAGGTAGTGATGCAGGATTGGCGTTACCGGATGGTTAATGCCGACCATGTTTCCGACTTTACGGCCCCACATACCGGCGGCGTTAACTACGTGCTCGGCCAAAATGGGCCCTTGTTCAGTATCTAACTCCCACCCAGCTCGGGTGCGCTTCATTCCGAGCACTCGGTTGTGCGTGATGATCGTGGCACCACGCTTTCGGGCTGCACCGGCGTAGGCATACACCGCCCCATTTGGATCCAGGTTGCCTTCGTCAGGATCAAATAGTCCACCGGTCAAACCCTCTGGGTTGACGATTGGCACTAGGTCAACAATTTCTTCGACGTCCATTAGGCGAGCACCCTCGTGGCCCATCATTTCGTGCCAAGCGACCTCCGCTTTGAGCCACCGCAAGCGCTCGGGCGTGCTTGCGAGCTCAATGCCTCCGGATAATTTGAGGCCGATGTCGACGCCGCTTTCCTCGGCCACTTTTGGATACATTGAAATTGTGTAACTTTGCAGCGCGGCCATGACCGTGTCGTTGTTGATGGCATGGAACCCACCAGCAGCATGCCAACTAGAGCCTGCGGTGAGCTCGGTGCGTTCAATGAGTGCGATATCTGTCCAACCCTTTAGGGCTAGGTGGTAGAGCACACTCGTACCAGTAATTCCCCCGCCTATGACTACGACGCGAAATGATTGCACTGGTTTCCTCTCGGGTCTCGGATTTATAGCGCAGGTTACGAGGTTGGACGCTATCAGTCACTATCGGGAATACGCCGGCAGACTGCGGTGTGGCCCCTCGAGGGCATAAGGATAGGAATCGTAGTTTTACTGCACTGCTCCATCGCCACCGGGCAACGCGGATGGAATCGGCAACCGCTGGGGATGCGAGCTGGGTCAGGAGCCTCACCGGTAAGCACGATGGGTGCGGTTCGTGAGATATCGGGTACCACGGAGAGGAGCGCCTGCGTATAGGGGTGTTGAGGATTAGTAAGTACATCGGCTGTAGGCCCACTTTCAACAATGCGTCCGAGATACATCACCGCCACCCGGTCGGCGATATTCCAAGCCAGGCCAAGATCATGGGTTACTACGAGCACCGTAAGGCCTAGCTCTTCGCGAAGTGAGAGCAACAGATTTAGGATTTCGCCGCGAACTGACGCATCAAGACTCGATACCGGCTCATCGGCTATTAGCACGCGCGGATTAAGTACTAGCGCACCGGCGATTACTACGCGCTGGCGTTGCCCACCGGATAACTCATGCGGGAAGCGCATAAAGAAGCGCTCCGGAGGCCTGAGGCCGGCACGCGAGAGTGCATCGGCTACTAGAGCAGTTTCGTCACCAGGTATTTTCTGCACCCGCAAACCTTCTGCGACTGCGTCATAGACAGTGTGCCTCGGGTTCAGCGCACCTAAGGGATCTTGCAAGATTAGTTGCACCTGTGACCGGTACTTCTTCAGCGCCTTGGTTGAGTACGAAAGTGACTGCCCTTCGAAAGACACCGTTCCCGATGTAGGTTTCTCCAAGCCGAGCAAGGTGCGTGCGAGGGTTGTCTTACCGCACCCTGATTCACCGACGAGTGCCAGGATCTCGCCCGAGGGGATGTCAAGATCAACACCATCAACCGCACGTACTCGGCCGCCAAAGCACACTGATAAATCCTGCGCGGAGATGATCATGAACCCACCTTGAAACATGCAGCCATGCGATGCGGTGCGACTTGCACCAACTCGGGTGCACCCTGGCGGCAGGTGTCCACTGCGATAGGGCAGCGCGGGTGAAATGCGCAGCCGGTCGGAAGATCACCGGGGAATGGCGGGTCACCCGGAAGCCCTGTTGGCGAGTAGCGCGCTTCGGGGTCTCCGATCCGGGGGAACGCAGCGGCAAGGGCTCGGGTGTAAGGGTGCTTTGGATTATCGAAGATCTCCAGTGCCGGGCCAGATTCAACGATTTGTCCGGCGTACATCACCGCGATGCGATCACAAGTGGTGCCGAGCACCCCGAGATCATGGCTGATAAGAATCATTCCCATGCCACCATCTGGACCGGTACTTGCATCGCGCACGAGCCCGGTCAGTAAGTCAAGCACCTGCGCCTGCACCATTACGTCGAGCGCGGTGGTTGGTTCATCAGCGATGATCAGAGCTGGCTTACATGCCAAGGCCATTGCAATCATCACGCGTTGACGCTGCCCGCCAGAGAGTTGGTGGGGATATGACTTCGCGCGCGATGCGGGCAATCCAACCTGTGTTAGTAGCTCGCCAACGCGTGATTTGATTTGCTTCTCAGGCACTGATTGATGCAGTCGAATGGGCTCGGCGATCTGATCTCCAATGCGTTGCACTGGATTTAGTGCATGCAGGGCGCCTTGAAAGACGATGGCTGCTTGAGACCAGCGCACCGCGCGCAACGTGCCCCATTTCATTGTCAAAATGTCGACGCCATCAAGCAGGATTTCACCGCGAACTTGCGCACTGTCGGGCAGCAGTCGCAAAACTGCCGAAGCCAACGTGGTTTTACCGCATCCGGACTCACCGGCAATACCGAGGGTTTCACCTGCCTCAACGGTAATCGTCACTCCACGAACAGCGGGCACAATGCCCTCACTCGAGGCGTAGTCAACCCTGAGATCTCGGAACTCAAGCAGTGTCATGAAGCCCGCCTGGGGTCCACGATGCGCTCCATTGCTCGACCGACGAGGGTGAATGCCAGCACCACCAAAACCACGCAGATACCAGGTGGCAGCACGTACCACCAGGCGCCGCGGCTGACGGCCCCCGATGAGAATGCCCGGTCAAGTAAAGCGCCCCAAGATGGTGCCCCTGGATCGCCGAGGCCAAGGAATGACAGCGTGGTCTCCGAAAGAATGACGATGGCAACGGTAAGTGTGGTGTTGGCAAGTACCAACGGAAAGACATTGGGCAATACGTGACGTGACATCTGGTACCAGTTGCCGGCGCCAAGTGCCTTGGACCTTTCAAGGTAGGGGCGACCCTCGATTGAGAGGGTTTGCGCGCGTATAAGTCGGGCGGTGCCGGCCCATGAGGTGATGCCGATCACGATAATGAGATTTAAGGTGCTGGGGCCTAGTACCGTCGCCAGGACTATCGCAAGCGGCAAGAAGGGAATGACTAAAAACCAGTCGGTGACTCCGACAAGCGCTTGACTTCCAACTCCGCGGAAGTGCCCGGCCATGATGCCGAATGTGGTACCAATCACCATGGATATCAAAGTGGCGGCAAGCCCTACGGTCAGAGAAATTCGAGTGCCCCAGGCCAGCATGAGCAAAATCGAGCGTCCGACTTCATCCGTCCCTAACGGGTAACTAAACGATGGTGATTCGAACCTGCCTCCGTCAGCCTTAGTGACGTCAAGGGCTTCGTCCGGGATGAGAATTGGTGCGAGAATCGCCGTCGCGATAAAGATCGCGAGAATTACCAGCCCGGTCATGCCCGTTCGATCTCGGCGGAATGAATTTGCAAATTGGGCAAGGCCCCTGCGTCGGCGCTGGGCGGAAATACTCATGAGCTATCTCGACTCATGAGCGAACCCTTGGGTCAAAGGCGACATAAAGTAATTCGGCAATGAGGTTGGCGACGATGACGGCGATCGAGAACATTAGAAAGATTGCCTGTAGTAGTGGGATATCCGGACCACGCAATGCCTCATAGGTGAGGAGGCCGAGCCCGGGCCAAGAGAAAACAGTTTCGACGGTGATGGCGCCTGTTACGACAAACCCCAGCGATAAAAAAATCAAGGTGACCGTGGGCAGTAAAGCATTGGGTACAGCGTGGCGCTTGCGGACCATGGCATCGCGCAAGCCTTTAGCTCGAGCAAGGGTGAGGTACTCCTGTTTTCTCTCATCGATGAGAGACGAGCGCATCACTAGTGCATAGTCGGCGAGGTAAATAAGCACGAGAGTGGTACACGGCAGCACTAGGTGCCACAACACATTCAGCCAGCCCATTGGGCTCGAGGTGTCAACACCTGGTGTTGATATCCCGCCAACCGGAAACATCCCTGGGATGCCAAAAGCCCCTGCGGCGAAGACGATAAGCAGCATCATTCCTAACCAAAATTCCGGCATGGAGTACAGGATTAACGTGGAGCCGGTCGAAAGGCGGTCGAATCGACCACCGGGCTTCCAGCCAGCGCGGATGCCAATCCAGATCCCAATAATCGAGGCCAGCAGTATTGCCGTGCCGAGTAGAAGGAGAGTTGGCCAGAGCCTTTCACCGATCATCTCCCAGACCGGACGCGAGAACCGGGTCGAGTCGATCGTCGAATCGAATGGGTTGCGCAGGTAGGTGAGGAACTGTTCTAACAGTGGCTTATTTAATGCTCGTCTCAGTTCTACTAACTGCTCCGGGTCCTGATTGCGCCCTCTCGCGTAAAGGCCGATCGGGTCGCCGGGCAGCATGCGAAAGAGGAAGAAATTAAAAATTACAACGAAGGCAAGAGTTATAAAGGCTCGCAGCACCTTGCTGCCGACGACCTTAACTGTTGACCGCGACACCCCTTGCCCGCGTAATGGGTCGGGCTCACCGACGGCTACTTCCTGCAGGATAGAGATGGCCTACTCCTTTTTGGCGGCACGAACCCTATATTTACTACATTTTGACCAGCAGGGGCATGACTTTACTCAATTGCACCAAGTAATTGGTATTAGAGCAGCACCCGGAGGGGCGCTTGGCGCAGGCTGAAACTAAACCGCGCAACTCATATCAGCGCCGCAGCACAGGGGAGACTTGATTTTCCCGTGTCCATTTGGGCATTCTGAAATCGCAACGTTCGAGCCGTCGTCCTTGGTGAGCGTCGCGTCGACCAAGTCAGCGCTGCAGGCACCACAGGTGGTGTTGACGGACATATTGCACTTTGGGCAGGTATATAGGGCCATGTGAAAATCCTACCCCAAGGCCTCGACGAGTGGAACTGCATTTAAGGGAATGTCATCAAGCACGGCCATACCGAGAAGTTGGATGGATCGGAGTCGGCCCGCTACCGAGCCCGCGTGGTGCGCAACCATCAGTTCGTCAGCATCAGCATGTTGTTGGAAAGCTCGAAGGTAAGTTCGGACGGCAGCGGGCCTGCCGTGGGCGGTGTAGGTGAGCATTTGGTCAACCTGATTGCCTTGTGGCCCCTGAAGAAGCGCTTCGATCTGTGCGTCGCCGAGTGGATTTTCGGAGCTTCCGAATAGCGCCCCGACCAAGCTTCGGCGACGTGATTCCAATCCCATTCGGGCTTCTTCGTCTGATTCTGCGGCAATGACGTTCACGCCGGCAATTACATAAGGACGCTGGAGTTGAGCGGACGGTTCGAATCGTTCACGGTAGATGCGAACGGCACTTTGCAGCTCGCCGGGTGCAAAATGCGATGCGAATGCGTAGGGGAGCCCGAGCATGGCGGCGAGTTGGGCTCCGAAAAGTGAGGACCCAAGAATGTAGAGGGGCACGTTGGTGCCCTGACCTGGGATAGCGCTAACGCCGGGCATTAAGGAGTCCTTGCCAAGATAGGCCTGTAGCTCTAAGACATCCTGCGGAAAGTTCTCGGCGGTTTGTGGGTGCCGTCTAAGTGCCCGCATCGTGTTTCGGTCTGAACCCGGCGCGCGCCCTAGGCCCAGATCGATACGACCCGGATGCAACGTAGCTAGAGTGCCAAATTGTTCAGCGATGACAAGGGGTGAGTGATTCGGCAACATGATGCCGCCAGATCCCAGTCGAATATATTTTGTTTTGGCTGCTACGTGTGCAATAAGTACAGCGGTGGCTGACGATGCGATCGTCGGCATGTTGTGGTGTTCGGCATACCAAACCCTCTTGTAGCCGAGGTCTTCTGCAAGTTGGGCAATCTGCACGCACCCGTCGAGACTCTCGCGAATGGATTCATGTGGCCCAACAATGGCTAGGTCGAGAAGTGAAAGTGGTACTTCGGGCATTGAGTCCTTTCAAATTTCGGGTGAAATGCTTTAGCCATGCTAAGCATTAGCTATTAGTGACCGCGCGCGACCCAGGCTTGGTAATCCGCAGCTTCGCCTGAGACCGTAGTGGCGCCTCCGTGCCCAGGTAGCACTTTGGTGCTGCCGGGAAGGGTCAGAATTTTCTCACGGATGGAGTCGAGGATCGTAGGGAAGTCACTAAATGATCTTCCGGTCGCGCCAGGTCCACCTTGGAAAAGGGTGTCGCCGGAAATGAGAATATCGAGATCTGGGATGTGCAGGCATACTCCGCCCGGGGAATGGCCCGGAGTATGAAGGACTTTCACCGAGAGCCCGGCAACCTCGATGGTTTGGCCGTCGCTTAGCTCGGTGGGTACGACTCCTGGGTGAACCACCTGTCAAAGCAGCCGCTCGTCAGGGTGTAACCAGATAGGTGCTCCCGTCATCTCTGAGATGACTACTGCCTGGCCAATGTGATCGTCGTGGCCGTGCGTGCAGATGACTCCAGAAACCTTGCGGCCACCGATCGCATCAAGAATTGCGGGTTGATCATGGGCGGGATCTATGACGAGCACCTCGAAGTCATTGCCTATCAGGTAAACATTGTTATCGACTTCCCAGGTGCCACCGTCGAGGGAGAAAGTTCCGCTGGTAACAATGTTTTCGACGCGAGGTGACATCAGAGCACGACTACTGAGCGGAGAACTTCACCGCGGTGCATTTTTTCGAACGCTTCTTCGACCTGATCGAGTGCAATTTCCTCGGAAACGAAACGATCCAAAGGTAGTCGCCCCTGTAGATACAGTTCTATTAGCATCGGGAAGTCACGAGAGGGCAGGCAATCTCCGTACCAACTTGACTTAAGTGAGCCACCTCGCCCGAAGACATCAATGAGTGGCAGGTCGAGGCGCATCGTTGGATCAGGAACACCGACCAGGACGACGGTGCCGGCGAGATCGCGCCCGTAGAAAGCAGCTTCATAGGTTTCTGGGCGTCCCACGGCGTCTATCACAACATCGGCACCGAAGCCGCCGGTGAATTCTTGGATACCTTCGACGGCATCGCGGTTGCGTGAGTTGACGGTGTGCGTCGCACCGAACTCTCGGGCAAGCTCGAGTTTTCGGTCGTCAATGTCCACCGCGATGATGATGCTGGCCCCGGCCAATCGGGCTCCTGCTATCGCGGCGTCACCAACACCTCCGCAGCCGATCACCGCGACGGTATCGCCGCGCGTGATGTTTCCAGTATTGATCGCTGCGCCAAGCCCGGCCATCACGCCGCAACCGAGTAACCCAGCAACTTGCGCGGTGGCTCTTCGATCCACTTTGGTGCACTGCCCTGCTGCCACCAGAGTTTTTTCTGCAAATGCGCCGATACCAAGCGCTGGGCTCAATTCGGTGCCATCCTCCAGCGTCATCTTTGATGCGGCGTTATGGGTGTTGAAGCAGTACCACGGGCGACCGCGCCGACAGGCGCGACAATCTCCGCACACTGCGCGCCAGTTCAAGATGACATAGTCACCGGGCTGAACCTCGGTTACACCTTCGCCGACGGTGTCGACGAAACCGGCTGCCTCGTGGCCGAGCAGATAAGGAAATTCGTCGTTGATGGCGCCTTCGCGGTAGTGCAAATCCGTGTGGCACACCCCGCAGGCGGCGATCTTCACTTTCACTTCGCCTGGCCCTGGATCGGGGATCACGATGTTCTCGATTGAGACGGGTGCGCCCTTAGCTTTAGCGACAACCCCGCGAACTATTTCAGACATCGTGTGCCCTCTCTAGGTAGTGCCAAGCCCGGCGAAACCGGCTCGAGATTGATAGTAATTCCGTGGCCTAGCCTAGCCAGCAAGGCTGGTACGTTTATGGGATGGTGAAAATTGGAAAGTTCAAGTGGGTGAACCGACTCCTTGCAACATCAGGCGGGGCTCTTTTAATTGTTACCGGCTTACTTTCGTTAGCGGCGCCAGCCCATGCCCAGACTTGTGCGGATGGGGGTAAATGCGCAATCGGCGATACCGGCCCCGGGGGCGGGATTGTGTTCATGGTGCCTTCAACTATGGGCAATAGATCTAAGTTGACTTATGAAGTAGCTCTCGCTAACTGGTCGGGTACACCTACCGACCCAACCGCCGTTTGGTGCTCGGGTAAGGGCTCAAACGTGTCACTTGGTACTGGCAAGGCAATCGGTGCGGGTAAGTCCAATACTGAAAAGATGGTTAAGCACTGCAAATCTAGTGCGGCAATACTTGCCCGGAGTTATCGAGCAGGAGGTAAGTCTGACTGGTTCTTACCTTCGTACGGTGAACTTAAAAAGGTGAACTCGAACACCAAGACTGATGGGGGCTGGGGCGCAGGTGCCTTCTATTGGAGCTCATCAGAGGGACCAGATTGCGTAAAGACAAATGAGAATCAACGTTGCATTAAAGTTGGACAAGGAGCGTGGGATCAGAACTTTTATGTTGACGCTGCCTACGGTGCACTTGGAACGGATGCCAAAAATACTTTGTTAGCGGTGCGGCCGGTTCGATCGTTCTAACCGGCCGCACCGAACAGTAACTGGTTAGTTATTCTTCAGAGCCTTCGAAGCAAAAGCCGCCGTTGATAACACTCTTGATTGAGTAGGACGGCTGTGCCGCCCCGTTGATTCCTTGAGCGCTGGGCCGCACCCAAGCAACAGCCACGGTCAACCGGTCGACCGGTGCAGAACTTGCTGGTGCAGCCACGTTATTACTGGGCACGCTGAGCCTCCTATTGTGGATTCGAACTCGAGATGAACTACGTCTCGAAATGGTACGTCCCCGATTGGCAAATACAAAGTCCAAACGAGGTTTTTTACCAGTTTCGAACGAGGGGACTGGTAGGCGATTAGGATTTATCCCATGCGTAGCAAACTGGTGATATTTGTCCTAGGCGTAGCCGTGATCCTCCCGCTGGCCCCGGCGGCCGTGGCCCAGGCCCCATTTGCCTCCCCGGTTAGCACCCCAATGGGAGCCCCGAGTGTGGCACCTAGCGCAGTCTCTCGTGCCGCCACATCTGCCTCGCGTACCGCCGCCGCTACCGGCAGTCCAGCTGCGATCTTGGCTACGGTGCCCGCGGTATCGCCACTTCGTGTCGGCTACAAGCCCGGGATGTTTCCGTCTTTGGCATCCAAGGCCAAGGACAAGCGCGGTTGCACCTTGCGCAACCAGATGCTGATCAAACTGGCGACTAAAAAGCCTCGGGTGGGGGCCGGGTGCAAGTTGACCGGTGGCATTTGGTCACTTGATTTTGGCGCTTCTAAGACCAGTCAGCCAGCAAAGGTGAAACTGGGCAAATTGATGCCAGACGTCTATGTCTATGGCCAGGGTGCCTACCTCTGGACACCGCAGCAACGCGCCGCATACACAACAACGGCGGTTAAGGCTGCCACCAGCTCGAAAACTAGATCTAAAGCAACAACGATTAGTCCTATTATTTGGGTTCCAAATATCTCAAACTTTCAACCGGTATCGCGCCAGGGTTTTATTGTTCTTAATTCCTTACTTAACTTATTGATAAGTTCACCGGACCCGGAGGTACAGCTGGAGGCTTTGAAATTAAAGTACCCGCTCTTCTTCGAATCCTGGACTGTGGCGACAGTACTTAACGCCAAGGCTTGGGGCTTGAGTTTCTCGCCGAAGGTCTTTGCGAATTTTCAGTTGACGATCGATGAATGCGCAAATAACCCATCTCCATCAGAGGATATTTGCTCAAATAGTTATGCCGTCCCCAACGAGGCCCAGCAATTTAACGTGGTCGCTGTTCCGCAGATTGCCTCTGAGGTGGCAGCACCTGAGCCAGCAATCCTAAATTCTTACGGCCCGCCTACGACCCCTGCGGTGGGTCGTGATCTATTCGGCATCCACGCACCGGCTGACTGGGTTAGTGATGTGGCCAGTGGCATCGAGGGGCCAACTGATCCGGCAACTATTCCGACGGTGCCAGTTGGCTATGTGCGTTTGTGGGACACCGAAACTAAGTGGCGAGATCTTGAGCCAACCCCGGGCAAATTCGTTTGGCGCAAATTGCAAAAGCAGATTGAAACGGCACAGGTGCTGAACGCAAGGGTGATGCTGGTACTAGGTGGCACACCAGCGTGGGCAGGTGGTGGTGGTGTAACGGATAACCCGACCAATATCGCTGACTGGCGCAGTTACGTGCGTGAGGTCTCATGCAAATACGGCCCATCAATCAGCGCATATGAGGTTTGGAACGAAGCTAACTTGGATACTTTCTATAGCGGTACCCCGGCGCAGATGGCCGATCTAACGTTGGCGGCCTTCGAAGAGATTCGTAAGTGCAATCCAAGCGCTCTCGTGGTGGCGGCGAACACTACCTCGCGGGCGACCGGATCCTTCGGTACTTTCTTCCCCGCCTACCTTGCCGAGTTGAAAAAGCGCAATTGGCCGGCCGATGCTTATTCAGTGCACTCATACCCCACGGCCTCAGGTGGTGCCGATGATCGGATCAGGGGTATCGGTCAATTCCGTGCCATGCTGGCGCTCTCCGGTGCACCATTTACCACCGTCTTTGACACTGAGGTGAACTATGGCCTTGCCGGGCTTGGCGAAGGCAAAGTCGATATCACCGGCGACAAGGCGATGGCACTTTTATCGCGCACTTACATTGATTCGGTGCGCTACGGCTTTGGTTCAACTTTCTGGTACGCGTGGACTAAGACCGGCAATGGGGTTTTTGGTATCCAACTAACCCCGGGTTCAACCGATGAGCAACAGGCTTGGCGTGCGACATACGATTGGTTGATCGGGGCTCAACTACAAAAGTGCGCCTCACCCAAGACCAACCTAGTGGTATGCCAGTTCTCCAGAGGGGCCGATAACTTCTCCCTTGTTTGGTACGGCGATGTGAGCAGCCCAGCCAACTTGATTTCACCAAGTCGCTATTTCGGCAATTTAGGTTCGAAGTGCCAAACCCTAAGAGGCTCTGACTGCGCTGGCATATTGGCCGGCACCGCACCGTTGAGCTACATGCCGGTGCGCATCTTTGGTCCCCCAACTGCAGCGGCGAGTGTCCCTGCGAAGATCACTATGGACAAAAGTGTGATGAGTGTGAGCCCCGCAGAAAGTCAGCCAGTCACCATCACAGTTCTCGACGCCAGCGGTAACCCGATATCCGGTCAGCAGGTTGACCTCATTGCGACCGGGGACACGCGCTTTGGCTTGGGCGCTGGCTCTTCAACCCCCGTTACGAATGAGAAAGGCCAATTAGTTGTCACTATCACGACGATTGGCTCGGCCACAGGCACCATAACCGCCGTCCCTGTTAACGGCCAAGCCGGCTTGAAAGCCACCGCCACGATAAGTAGTTATCGCCTTGGCGAACTTGGTCCAGGAGGTGGCTTAGTGTTCTTGATCGCTAATGGAAAGACTTACGAGATGGCATCAAGGTCCCGAAATGCCGCCGTACCAAATAGTAAGTGCTTATTAATTGACGTAGACCCCAATTGCTTTTTACCTGATCCAGAAGCGAGTTGGTGCAACAATGCAAGGTCCGCACTTCCTGGCACCGGTACCGAGGTTGGTACTGGTAGGGCGAATACCGCTTTGATGTTGAAAGGCTGCACTAGTGGTGCTGGTCAATTGGCCGCGGGAAGCGTAAGTGGCGGGAAGAAAGATTGGTTCTTGCCAGCTCTTGAAGAGTTGGATGCGATAGGAAGCTACGTAAACACCTGCGCAAGTGGCTGTTTTTTCCATGAGCGATTCGATTTTAACTATACGAAATCTATGGAATCTTCTTACTGGAGTTCCTCGCAGGACGCTGACATTCGCCCCACCCTCGCCTGGGGTGTGAATTTCCGCTATCCGACTGCATCTCTCCTATTCCTTGTCCAGTTCCAAAAGGACAGCGCGCGACGCGTTCGTCCGATCCGGGCTTTTTAACCCTTGGCCTAGCGATGAGATGCTCGACTGATTTCTCAGCCCGAGCAGATTAAATCGCTAAGAGGGCTTTACGACCGTCCAGTACGAGGCGGTATTGAGCGCGGCGTAGTTCGGCGGGACTGCGGCTGAAGTGGCAGTGACACTACATTTGCCGGTCTTCTTGCCAACTTTCAGCAGCCAGCCCTTACTTGAATCTTTCACGACGGTGCAAAGATTAGATCCGGTAGCGATTTTAAAGGTAACGAGTTTGCCCATATTGGTTTTTAGCTTCGGGGCACCCATCACATAGGTCTTGCCCTCGGTCACTTTCTGCGGAGTCTTATTCCACACACTTCCAAACTTGGCGGATTGGCCAACCGGGATGGTCGGGATGGTGAAAGTCGCGGTAGCTGCGTCGAGCCCGTTGCCGGCTGGCGAATTCATCACCAAGACGCAAGGGGTGGCACCAGAAGTCACGGTCAACTGCTTTTGTGAAACGGTGCAACCACCGCTAGCACTCAAAGTCACGTTTACGCCTGTGGTGGAGGATGCGTAAACATCATTTACTGACGTATACATGATGGCCGGCATCGTCCAAGGGTCGGTAAAGTTGGGTGAGCCCTTACCCCAGCTCGCGGTGATAACTCCGGTTGCCGCGGAGGCGGGGATGGCGGTGACGCCGACTAGCACGGTGGTGGCGGCAAGGGCGGCAATGTAACGGGTCATTAGGCGCATGACGCGATGATAGTGGTGGCGAGCATCGCGCGCGGCCCACTTGACATCTGGCAGGTCTCAGGGTCGAATAACCCCATGAACTCAAGCCTCCTTGCCCGCACCGCTGTCGCCCTAGTCGCCGGAGCCCTGGTTTTAACATCTGGGGCCGTTGCTTCGGCCAGGCCGATACCAGACGGGCCGGGGTATAGCAGCGCGACCAAGTTCATTGGCAGCCCGGCAAAGGCGAACCCGGTA
>WLHM01000040.1 GCA_009702725.1 Actinomycetota bacterium
ATTCGCCCGAGATTAGAGAATAAACATGTTGAAAAGTGGGCCGAACGACTTCGCATTCGCGGAGCTACACCACTTAAAGCTGCTGGAGCCCTTTCCGGGGGAAACCAGCAAAAGATACTTTTTGCGCGCTGGCTTGAGTACCCACCAAAGGTTCTAGTGTTGGTCGAGCCGACCCGCGGAATGGACGTTGGCGCGAAAAGTGATGTGCTCAGAATTGTCGAACAGGCAGCCAAGGACGGAGTCGCGGTGCTAGTCGCGTCGAGTGAGCCTGAAACAGTTCTAGCCTTCGCCCAGCGAGTCGTGGTCGCCAAACGCGGGAGAATTGTGGCCGAGTTTTCTGGGACCGCCATTTCCAAACGCGACCTTTTGGAGCTTGGCCACTAAACAAATTCTAAATCGAATTACGACGGCACGCTAAGACCGGCAGAGGAATCCCCGCGAGGAAGGTAACCGAAATGGGCGCGACGATCAGCACAAGTGAGGCTAACAAGAGCGGTATGTCGGGTTTGAAATTGAAGCTCGAGAGGAACATCACGTTCCTTGGGCCACTTGCCACACTTTTTTTACTGGTCGCCCTGTTTGCAATTTTGGCACCGGGCACCTTCTTGTCGTCCGGCAACATCGTAAACGTCTTGTCACAGGTATCGGTCCTCGCGATTTTGGCCGCCGGCCTAACCTTCGTGCTGCTTCTTGGACAGATGGACCTATCTGTTGCTGCTGTCGCGGTACTTGCCGGCATGGTTTCCGCGGTGATCTACTCGGGAATGCCAATGAGCCTGCCGTTCCTTGGCGATATCTACTTTGGAGCGGGTAATCAATGGATTGCCGTACTAATAGCGGCAATTGTGGCGATCCTCATGGGCTTGTTGAGCGGTGTACTCACGGCCCGCTTCGGTATTCCAAGTTTCATCGGCACCCTTGGAGTATTGGAGATGGCGCGGGGCCTGGCGTTCTACTGGTCCGACGGGCAAAATGTCTATGACATTATGCCCCTGAGCACCACCCTTGGAGAGTCCTTCATCGGACCGATCCCAGTCATTGTGCTCGTTGCAGCGGCGACCCTTCTCGTGGGACACATCGTCCTGACTTGGACCCGCTTCGGCCGCTATGTCTACATGTGTGGGGCCAACCCGAAAGCGGCCCAACTTTCCGGGGTCCCCGTGCGCAGAGTCACCATCGCGGTTTTCGTCATCTCAGGGTTACTTGCTGGATTCGGCGGCCTTGTGCTGATGGGCCGGGTGGGCTCCGCTCAGGCCACCTCGGGCGATAACCTGCTTTTGCCGGCGATCGCGGCTGTTGTCCTTGGCGGTACTTCACTTTTTGGTGGGGTCGGCAGCATGAAACATACCGCTGTTGGGCTGCTGTTGTACGGTGTGCTCAACAACGGCCTGGACCAACTAGACATGAATATCTACCTCAAGCCATTTGCTAGAGGGGCATTCCTCCTAGCTGCCATTGCGCTAAATATTGCTGCCCTAAGAATTGCTAGCCGTGCACAAACCCGAGGAGATATCGGTAATATCCACGACGAAACAAATGCGCTGATAAACGAGCCAATCCCACACACCACAGCACCGATGCCCGAATCAAATACGAATGAAATGGAGTCACGATGATTGAGACAAAAGCAATCCTGATTGGCGAGAAGCACCGCGGGGTTAGTGTCGGCACCTTGACACTGCCTGACCTGGGCCCCCACGACGTCCTAGTTGCCTCCCGCGTGGTTGGGATCTGCCGATCTGATATCGAACTTCGTGACGGACACCTCGAGCACATCTTGGAGATCGACTACCCGATCGTCCCCGGCCATGAGTGGAGCGGGCAGGTTGTTGAAGTTGGCTCCGCAGTCTCAAAGGTAAAAGCAGGTGACCGAGTAGTTGGTGAGTGCCTAATTACTTCACATGACTGGTTTGGCTGCAATGTGCACGGCGCCGGATCCGAGCTCTTCATCTCACCTGACTCGGTATTGCACAAGTTGCCTGACACCGTAGATGACGTGATGGGGGCCATCGTTGAGCCCTTCACCATTGCCTTCCGGGCAATTAGAGCGGCCGGGCGCTGCGATGCCGGCGATGTTGTTGCGGTGATCGGCGGCGGCATGATTGGCCAGTGTGCGGCAGCTATCTGCCACGCAAACGGTGCCGAAGTTGTGATGCTTGAACCTCGGGAGAATCGCCGCGCCAAAGCCATCGAGCTTGGCTCCGATCATGCCATCGACCCGGGCGCCGTGGGTAACCTAGAAACTTGGTTCATGGAAAATCTCGGTGTGCCAGGGCCGAACTTGGTTATTGAAGCATCAGGTGCGCCAGCCGGCTTGGCCTTAGCGATTGATGTTGCAGCTTTTGAAACTCGCGTTGTCATGATCGGCATCACCGGTACCTCAGCAATATCGGCACCACTCAACCAGATCCAAGCCAAGAACCTAGTCATTACCGGTGTGACCGGGTCACCGGGTGTTTGGCCTGCTGCACTTCGCTTCATTGGCAGGGCGGGCATCGACCTAAGGAGTTTGGTCACCTCTACCTTCGATTTCGAGAATGCAACTGACGCATTCGATGCGGTTGAAAACCCAGACAGCATGAAGGTCCACCTACGGCCATCGAATGGCGGCGTAAAGTGAGCAAGACAGCAATCGTCATTGGATCCGAGGGCCTTATTGGCACCTACCTTCGTGATGAGTTAATCGCAGAAGGCTGGAATGTCATCGGCATCGCGCGTAGGGCTTCAACTCTCGATCATGCGCAGTACACGCACGTATCCGTCGATCTGCTGGACCGTGATGCAACCTTTAGTGCCCTTGCACCATTCAAAGACATTACCCATGCCTATTTTGCCGGGTTCACGTGGCGAGAGACGAAAGTTGCTGAACTCGAAGCCAACGTGGCACTTCTTGTCAACAGCATCGAAGCCGTGGAAGCTGCATCACCTGGGCTAGAGCATGTTTGTTTATTCGAAGGTGGAAAGTGGTACGGATGCCACGTTCACGCGTTTAAGACCCCGGCATATGAAGACGACCTTCGGGTAATGCCACCGCTCTTCTACTATGACCAGCAAGATTACCTAAGCGATCGTCAAGCCGACGTTTCATGGACTTGGTCCGCGCTACGGCCCGAGGGCGTCGGCGGTGTTTCGGTTAGCACTCCGCATAACTTCGTTCAGGTGGCACTGATCTATGCGGTTATCTGCAAAGAACTCGGTCTGCCTCTGCGATTCCCTGGTCACCCTGAATGCCGTGACGCACTTTATGAAATGACTGATGCTCGACTGCTGGCTCGATCCGCGATACACGTCAGCACAACGCCCGAATGCGCCTCTGAGGCGTACAACGTGACCAACGGAGATGCTTTCCGTTGGGGTCACATGTTCGGGTACATCGCTAACCTCATGAAGATGGATTACATCGGCACGCAAACCATGAAGTTGACCGAAATGATGGCCGACAAGGGCCCACTCTGGGAACGCATTGTGGCCGAGTATGACCTCGCCCCGTTCCGCCTAGACGAGTTAGCCTTTTGGGAGGCCGGGGACGGCATCTTCAGCCAAGACTGGGATAACGTTCGAAGCATAATTAAGCTGCGCAAGACCGGCTTTAATGACTGCATCGATTCACGCGACATGGTGTCTGACATCCATGAGGAAATGATTCGCCGAAGGATGATTCCGCGATACTGAGTACCACCAAGCTAGAGCCATTTCTGTTTTTCGAAGACTGAAAGGAACCCGCATGCCCAGTTCAAGATCGGTAGCAGTTGTAGGTGCGGCAGGAACTATTGGGCAAGCAGTAGTAGAAGAGTTTGTGGAGCACGGCTATTCAGTCACGGCAATGGCGCGGCGTAAGTCTTACTGGCCAACTACCGCTGCCTACGAGAGCGTTGACCTGTGGGACAAGCAGGCAACCATAGAAAGCTTTAAACGAGTTGGATCGCACGACCTTCTCGTTTTTGCCGCCTACCAGGATGGCCCAGATGTCGGAGGGATAGTCGGCCCAAACGTCGAACTGATGAAGAACACCCTCGATGCAGCCGTAGCTGCAGATTGGAATGTTGAGCACGTAACCTTGTACCAAGGCGGCAAGTACTACGGAGCCCACATCGGCCCTTTTAAGACACCGGCCAAAGAAACCGACCCCCGAATACCTGGGCCGAATTTTTACTACGATCAGCAAGATCTCTTAGAACAACGTGCTGCCCTCGATGGGTTCGCCTACAGCATCTTTCGGCCAGAAGCGGTCTGTGGGATAGCCCCAGGTAATCCGCTGAACCTATTCCTAATAATTGCCGCCTACGGCGCGATCTGCCGCGAGCTGGGGATGCCGATGCGTTTCCCCGGCACTAAAGCGGCGTACGAGTCGCTGTATCAGGTAACAGACGCCGGCCTACTTGCTCGCGCGACGGTCTGGGGCACCGAGAGCCCAAATGCACGCGACCAGGCCTTCAATATCGCCAATGGCGATCACATCCGCTGGAAGGATTTCTGGCCGGTAATTGCCAACATGCTGGGAGTAGATCCAGGCACCCCGCACCACTTCTCTCTCGCGGACCGAATGAGCGGTTACGGTGACGTCTGGGCCCAAATCGTGGAGAAATACTCCCTAACCGATACCCCCTTCAATCAGATTGCCAACTGGGCCTTCGGTGACTTCATCTTGGGTAACGGCTATGACAATGTTTTCAGCATGGTCAAACTCCGCCAGGCTGGCTTCAACGAGCATATGGATACCGAACTTATGTTCCAAAATCTTTTTGCGAGGCTCAGGGTTGAACGGCTAATTCCCTAGAAAATCGACCGCCGGAACCGCTATTATCGCACGATTCTTATGACTGATTACGTATTTCAAATTCCATGGAGGATGCTATGACTGCCGCCTATTCGGGTCGCGACGATAAAATTGACACCCTTTTCTACACCCCACTTAAGAAGCGATCCGGCTTGACCTTGGAGCAGTTTTACCTCTATTGGAAAGACGCACACGGGCCACTATGTGCACGGCTGCCTGGATTGTGGCAGTACAAGCAATTTCACTTATTTCACGACGAAGGCGGCATCTGGCCACCACCACCGGGCGTCGAGTCGGTTACTCCAGATGACGAGCAACTCGACGGCATAGCCGAATTGACCTTCACGAGCCCCGACAATCGCCAAGCCTGGGTCGATGCCGGATTGCCCTTGATGATTGATGAACAAAACTGCTTCAATGAAACCATTGGTTACCTAGTAACCGACAAAAGATCTAAGACGTACGTTGACGGCATTACCAATGACATTCCAAACGGTTTTGTCGGAGTCGCCCGCTACCACGTGCTACTAAAGCGTCGCTGGGATATCTCACTTGAGGATTTCAGGTCATTCTTGACGCAGACTTTTGCTCCAAATGTCGCCGCCAGCGAGCTGGTTGTGAAATTCCGTCTTCACCAACTGGATGAATACACCAAGCCCGCCCCACCAGCGCCCAACGTATTCCACGAGCCCAGCAAAGAGCGCCAACTCCATGCGGCATTTGAAATCGCCTTCAAGACTCGCCTTGAACTCGGCCTATTTCTCAAGTCTGCCGAATACGCCAAAGCAACCGCCGGTATGGGTGACTTCGTTCGGCAGATGAGTGTCTTTGCCGAGCACGCTGCGTACTCACTTGTTGAAGATGGGTCAGCAACCTTGATGGGTCAACGCAGCCCTTCTGTCGCCAAGACCATTACCGACGCCGGAGCCGTTAGCAATCTCAACGATGACGTGGTGCAACTGATGTTCGGTGCCGCTCCAAACTAAAGGCTGGCTAGCGACCTTTGCCAAAACTTCGGGCAGCCTGCCTAGAACGCCCTCCCGGCTGAGCCGGGGGACGCGTATTGCCTCTTGAGGATGACCTTGATGGGGCTGCCGCCCGCGGCGCGGTCGAACCTGGGTGCACCGCGATTCCTTCCCAGGTGGCAGTGACTCCCGCCTTCTTTAGCAACATGCGAACCTCTGCAGCTTGCTCAGGAGTGGCGATGGTGACCACCTGGCCGGCAGCACCCGCGCGCGCGGTGCGGCCGGATCGATGCACATAGGCCTTGTGCTCCATGGGGGGATCAGCGTGCACCACCAGTGGCACATCGTCGACGTGGATACCGCGCGCGGCAATATCGGTCGCAACGAGCGCTGTCGCCTTACCACTGGAAAATGCGGCGAGATTTCGTTCGCGGGCATTTTGTGACAAGTTCCCGTGGAGATCTACCGCGCCAACCCCGGCGGCCTCCAACTTCTTGGCCAGTTGCTTGGCTCGATGCTTGGTGCGCGTGAACACCACCACTCGACCTTCGCGAGCCATTTTGGCAATCTCCCGAAGGCGATCACCCTCTTCGACCACAAGTACCCGATGCTCGAGTAAAGTTGGTGCCTCGATCGCGGCCGCATGTGAAACTGGGCGTTCTAAGTAACGCGAAATAAGGGTGTCTACTCCCCCGGCCAAAGTTGCCGAGAACAACATGCGTTGCCCACCCGCAGGTGTCTTATCAAGAATACGCTTCACCATTGGCAAAAACCCTTGGTCGGCCATGTGGTCGGCTTCGTCCAAGACGCAGATCTCAATGCGGTCCAGCGACACATCGCCTTGCTTCATGTGATCAAGTAATCGTCCGGGGCAGGCAACGACAATCTCGACGCCGTCAGCGAATGCTTTTCGCTGAGCTCCATGGGTGACCCCACCAAAGACTGTGACAGTCGACATCTTGTAGGCCGCGGCTAGTGGAGCGATCACTGCAGCAACTTGTGTTGCTAGTTCACGTGTCGGAACAAGAACAAGTGCCCGCGGGCGCCCACGCATCGGCGCCACCTGCTTGGCAGCTAGCCGCGCAACCAGCGGCAGCGCAAAAGCTAGGGTTTTGCCCGACCCGGTTTGCCCTTGGCCAAGGACATCGCGGCCGGCTAGTGAGTCTGGCAGCGTTGCCTCTTGGATCGGGAACGGTTCAGTTACACCTTGGGCCGCCAGTAACTGCACGAGTTTCTCGGGCACGCCGAGTACGGCGAATCGGTTTCCGGCGATATCTATATGTGGCACATGTTTGGGTGCTGGTGCACTCGGTGCTTTGGCATCGTGGTGCGGTGCTTTGACTTTGTTGGCCGCAGAGCCACTTGCCACCGCCGGTTTGCTGGGCCGTCGTCGTCGGTTGCCGCTACCTATTGATGGGGTGCGGGCAGTTTGTGATGAAGAAATTAGGTACTCCTTGAGAAAGGTTTCCGCGAACCTGTCGAATAAGGAGCACGCGCCGCTCAGCGGCTATAAACCAAGTGAATCCCGAGTTTACCTTGCTTTGTTGCCCACCCCGCACCACCGCGCGCCGAAAATGGGTCAACTAGCCAGCTTGGCCAGTGAGTGCGCGCGTTTTAGTCGTCAAATCCGCCAAAAACCCGCTTTTCACGACAATAACGTGCGCGTTCAGGTAACCCACTCGTGGCGGACAGTTGCAGCAAAGGGTGCTGATGGGCTACTGGACTGGCATTAGCCCCTTCACGAATGCCTTGATGTCCTTGACGGACATTCCCGCCGTGTAGACCTCAACGAAAGTTGATTCCAGCGCGGAGCTACCGGCCGGAAGCGTCACCGTCGTATAGCCCGAGCCTTTACGCAGGAGGGCCGGATTCGACTTAGAGCAACTGCTCACTTGCCCCTTGCACGACCCCATGATGGTTGCGGTGGCACCTTTAACCTTGAACTTGGTGACCAGGCCAACACCATCAGGGCCATCCTCGCAACCGGTCTGGGATTCGTTCAAATTAATCCACCCGCTGTTGCTCATCTGCGAACCAAATGAGGCGATGAGCTGCTCATCTTTGCCGCCACCGCAATCAATTAGCTGGAACGAAGAGCTCTTTAGATCGATAGAAGTAGTCGGGGCATAAACCGTGTAGGTCAGGCCCACCTGAGCTTTCTCGTACTTTGCAGGGTTAGTTGCAGCCGAGGCAATGGGTGAAGCGGCAATAGCGGCCGCAGCAAGGCCGGTGGCGGCGAGAAATGACAGGGCGATTCGGGCGCGGGTTGAGTATGTCGACATGGCAGGAGAATACGGCAACACCTTGCCGATGCCCGGGACAAACCGCGTATCCTCAGGATAATGAAGCAGAACGTCAAGTGAACATCACCCGCACAACCCTTGCCCGCGACCTTGCCCTAGGCATTGGGGCGGGGCTAATCTCCGGGTTCTTCGGGGTTGGCGGCGGCATAATCGTCGTCCCGATCATGGTGATAGGCCTGCACTTTGCTCAGAAGAAGGCCCAGGCCACTTCATTGGTGATGATCAGTTTCGGCGGGGTCGCCGGGGTCACCACCTACGCCCTTGCGCAAAATGTTGCCTGGCTGCCCGCCCTTTTCATTGTTTTGGGTAGTTTGGCTGGGGCCTGGATTGGTGCGCAAATAGTGCAAAAACTCCCGGATCAAAAACTCCAAATAGCTTTCGGGGTGCTACTGATTCTCATTGCCCTCCGCATGTTCTTTTCAAACCCTAGCGATGGTGGGAATGAACTCCCAGCCATTACCGCTCTCGTAATACTCGGCTATTTGGCATCTGGGTTCGCAATGGGCATTTTCTCGGCCATGCTCGGTGTCGGGGGTGGCATCCTGCTGATCCCAATTCTAATTTTCTTCTTCGGCTTTTCACAGCTCCTGGCCTCTGGTACCTCGCTGGCCGTAATGATCCCCACCGCATTGCTCGCAGCCACGCGATTAACACGTGCTGGCCTAACCAATTGGCCAATGGGCATTCGGCTTGGCGCTGGTGCCGTGG
>WLHM01000041.1 GCA_009702725.1 Actinomycetota bacterium
AGATCGTCAAGGAGCGAAAGCAGGTAGTCACTTAGTTGCAAACTGCGTTTACGCAAGGCGGGCATGCCGACCGAGTCAAAGATCTCTAGCGACGCGCGAATAGGAGCAATGGCAAGAATCGGCGACGTGGAGAGCACCCAAGCTTCGGCCGTCGGTGGGGTGTCGATTATCGGCGCCATATCGAAGCGGGTTTCGAGACGATTGCCGTACCAACCCTCTAGGCGTTGAATATCGGGGTCGGCTAGATGCCGCTCATGGACAAAAGCCGCGGCAACGGCACCGGGACCGGAATTCAAATACTTGTAATTGCACCAAGCTGCGAAATCAACCCCCCAATCATGCAGTGATAGCGGCACATTGCCGGCGGCATGCGCTAGATCCCAGCCGACGAAAATCCCGGCTTTACGGCCCGCGGCAGTGATCGCCGCGATGTCCATCAGTTCGCCCGTCAGGTAGTTGATGCCGCTGAGCATCAAGGTGGCGATTCGGGGCCCCTGCTGTTCGATCACGGAAATCACATCTTCGGTGCGAAGAACATCCTCACCCGCACGCGGGCGCAGGCGAAGAATGGCTTCATCGGGGTCGTATCCGCGTAGGCGGGCGTGGCTGCGCACTGCGTAGGAGTCTGACGGGAACGCATAGTCCTCGATGAGGATCTGATGGCGCTCGGCGGTTGGCCGATAAAACGAGGCGAGCATCAGGTGCAGGTTCACGGTCAAGGTATTCATTACTGAAACTTCCTGGGGCAGCGCGCCAACCACCCGACTCAAAGCTTCATTCACATACTGGTGGTAGTGCAGCCATGGATCACCGCCGGTGAAGTGCCCGTGCACACCGCGCTGCGACCAGGATTCAAGAACATCTGTGATCGCTGCTGCCGTGGTGATTGGCTGAAGCCCGAGGGAGTTGCCGGCGAAGTATGCCTCGTGCGGGTAAGCGCCCCTGTTTGCCGGCAATTGGATGAACTGCGACCGAGTTGCTGACGGGTGTGCGGTATCAAGCTCATGGGCATACTGCTCTGTCAGGTTCATTACCGAGCTTGCTCCTAGCTGTGTGTGAATAGATCTGGATTAATCCGGCTATTAAACATAAGCGCGGTACGACCATAGTTCATCAAAGGTAACCCGTGACATGCTTTTTTCGAGCCACTGGATACCCGACGATCCACCACTACCGACTTTGGCTCCGAGTGAATGCTTCACCGCACGTAGGTGCAGGGCCCGCCAATCTAGGAAGGCCTGTGAGATCTCCGAAAGCACATCGCCGAGCATGCGTAGCGGATCATTTACCGGAAGTTCGGTGTAGACCTTCACCCACGCCGCCTGGACTGAATCATTTGGCGTGTATGCCTCGGCGTGATCACGAGCCATATGGTCGGCATCGATGGCGTATCCGGCCCGCACTAGGCAGGCGAGACCCTCTTCATAAAGGCTTGGTGACTCAAGGGTCGCAATTAGCGGGATGAAGACCTCGGGGTTGGGTTCATAGAGCCGGGTTAGTGCCCTTGACTTCAGGCCCATCATGAACTCAACATGACGGTAGGTCCACGATTGAAAGCCTGATGCAACTCCAAGTTGATCACGGAAGCGGCTAAATTCCATCGGTGTCATGGCATTAAATGATGGCCAAGTGGCGTTCAGGGCCTGCCAATGCAGTGTCGAGCGGCGCAGGGTTACTACAGCGCCGAGAATGTCGTCGGTGCGCATCTCGGCAATGGCTCGTTGCCATTCACGCCAGATCAATCCGAAATACAGTTCCATGACCTGCGAAATCACCAAGAAGGGCAACTCGGTCGGCTCATCGGTGCGGGTCTTTTGCATGCGATGGAGTTCCATGGTGTGCACGTATTGGTCGTACGGGGTTTCGCCGGTGAACTCGACGATTGGGGCACCACCGGTGGTGGCGGCCCGCTGATCTCGATCTGCTGCGCTCGCATGGGTAGTCATTGGGACATGATGCTGATCAATGACCGGTGATGGAAGTAGGAATAAAAGGGTCAAAATCGATTAGACTTTCAGATCACAGCTCAGGAATGAATTTGACTTACGGAATGAAAGGTCACCCCGTGGCAATTACCCTCGATCAAATTGACTGGAAACTCCTTGCCGAGCTCCAACTCGATGCGCGACTCTCATTTAGCGAGCTATCAAGGCGGGTGCACCTGTCGGCGCCAGCGGTGGGTGAGAGGGTACGCCGACTAGAGCAGGCCGGGGTGATAACCGGCTATCACGCTGGCATTGATCTTGCCGAAACCGGCTGGTCCGTGCTGGCCATGGTGCGCATCGCTTGTTATGGAAATACCTGCGTTTTGCGCGATCCAGCTGTCGCAACCTGGCCGGGGGTGCTGGAGATCCATCGCGTGACGGGTGCCGATTGCTCGGTACTAAAGGTGACTGCGGTATCGATGCAAGACTTCGAGCAACTAATCGACAAGCTCGCCACCTACGGCACCCCATCGAGCACTTTGATACTTTCGAGCCCACTGATCCGAAGTGATGTGGTGGCGCCCCGAAACTAACGGGCCCCAAAAACTAAGAAAGTTGAGCGGTGAGAAGTGGCGCAGCGGTTACCCGCTACTCATCACCCTCAAAACACCAACCAAGCTGGCTGCACCACATCCAACCGTTGGGATTAACTCCGCCGCCGATACCTGCCGCACTCGGTCGCACCCAATCGGTGCGAAGGGTAAGGCGGTCAACCGGGGCTGCGCTTACCGGTGGTGAAACGTCAGAGCTTGGCATTGGGATCTCCGATTCTTGAGGGCACTTTCTGAGGTGCCTCAGCCCGACTTTGGGCCGATGAAAATATGTTACTTGGCGATGGCGCCATAAACGAGCGGGTGGCCGGTTGTTAACTAATGGACCGCAGGGCGTCCAAGACCACGGGCCAGGCAATGCTGCTCGGGTCAATTAGTTCGAAATGGGCGATGCCCTCAATTTCAACCAAGTTGACGGTGCTGCCCGCATGTGCGGCAACGTAGTTGCGCGACAGTGTGATCGGGACTAGTGAATCCAAGTTGCCGTGTAGGCAGGTGATAGGGCACAGCGGGGCTAGGTACATGGGATTTAAGTCAGCGCGTTCTTGTGCTGGGCAGCCCAGAAAAGCACGGACACCACCATCATTGAGATCAAGTTGCTGGGCAAGTTCTAGATCACTAACGGGTGCGAGTGCGATGACGCCGGTAATTTGAGTTCGGCTGTGCTCGGCGAGGGCTACTTGAGCCGCGGCCCATAACGCTAAGTGGCCTCCGGCCGAGTGCCCAATCATGATTACTTGGCCATTGTGGCCGGCGACCTGATCGGGAAGGTTCTCGATTGCAGCCCGCACATCAGCAACCATCGCATCAGGGTCACCGGGGATGCGCCGGTATTCAATCGAGACCACCTGCCAGCCAGCAGCTGCGAGCGCGGCCGCAAAAGTGCGCAGGTGCTCACGGTCGTATCGCGGGCGCCAGTAGCCCCCGTGCATCAGTAGTAGTAGTGGCCGCGCCGTGGCTAGGCCAAGGTCAGCGCTAAGAAAGCAGTCGGCTACTTGATCGGGCAGTGGCCCGTAAGCGATTTCACTATCGGGCGCCGGAGCAACCCGCGTCAGCACGCTGCGGTCTTCGGTATCGGGTGCGACCTCACCATTGCCCACGGCGCCCACAGTACGCCGCCCAACCTAGACTGACAACGCAGGGCGAGAACTAAATGGCTCCAAGCGGGAGTTCGCGATATCGGCAGGGGGCACGATCTTGAATCTCTTCAATTGGTTGGCACCTGCCCAAGAGACTGGTTTGCCTTGGTGGCCGCTGGTGTTAGTCATTGGCGTGCTTTTTCTTATCAATGTTGTAAACAACCGCGTAGCACCGAATTCGCACTACCTACTTTGGGCGTTCGCAAGTTCGTTGATCCTTTTGGCATTGGGTCTACTTGATGGCAACACGTTCACCGACATGGGCTTGAGCTGGACGCACTACCTAAGTGGGCTGATCTGGGCCGGTATTTGTATCGGCGCGGTGACTTTGATTTATGTCGTCGGTATCATTTTCAAACCAACGCGCAATGCCTTCCGTGATGAACGTCATGCCGAATTAAGTGGTGGCCGACTTGCCTTCCATGCACTGCTTGAAGTGCCGTTCGGCACGGTGCTACTTGAGGAGATTGCGTTCCGCGCCGTGCTGTTCTCGATGTTGGCGCGTCGTTATGGCGTGGTCTGGGGCATCATCCTTTCCTCCATCCTCTTCGGCTTATGGCATGTGTTGCCGTCAATAGGCAGCCACGAGCAGAATCCGGCACTGGGTTCGGTAGTTGGCCAAGGCCGGCGCGGCAATATCTTGGCCATCGCACTAAGTGTTTTGACTACGACGTTGGCCGGGTTCGTCTTCTGCGCGTTGCGGCTGATGTCAGGCAGTGTGCTCGCCCCGATGGGTCTGCACTGGGCCACCAATGGGCTGGGCTATGCATTTAGTTGGGCCATCATCAGGCGCACTCGGCGCCTCCCCCAATGACTCGTGTCACTCGTCTGGCTCGAGTCACTCGTCTGATTCGTGTGACTCGTCTGGCTCATGTTACTCATGTGGCGACAAAGGTGAAATAGACCCCGAAAGCCGCAAATCGGGTGACACGCAAGGTGGGCTTCCGGCGCTGACGGAGGCCCGGGCGATATGGTCAAGGTAGAAATTCCCACATGCACAGTTGATCAACGCCACGGAGGATGTCTAGATGGAAGCCGCACGTACCCCCCTTGACCACGAGGCCGCGGCGGCCCTTCTAAGTGAGCGCGATCGCAGTATTTTGGAGTTTGAGCGCCAGTGGTGGAAATACGCCGGTGCTAAGGAGCAAGCAATTCGCGATCTCTTCGAAATGAGCGGCACCAGGTATTACCAAATCGTGAACAACTTGATCGATACCCCAGAAGCACTGGCCTATGACCCCATGCTCGTAAAGCGGCTAAACCGGATGCGGGCCGCCCGCCAGCGTTCGAGGTCTGCCAGGCGATTGGGCATTGACGTCGGCACAAAGTGAGTAGGCATCGAGTGCGAAATGCACTTGGAGAATTGCGTGCGCGCATGCCAATCCCAATCACTATCTTGATCGCGCCGGTACTTGCGGCAACTGCTCTATCGGCCGCGATGGCACCTAGCGCGCTAGCGGCGCCAAGTCCGATCACTATTTGGGTTGACGTCTCTCGTGCGGCTACTGTTTCAGAGTTTTTGAAGGACGGTTACCAAGGCCACCCGGTCAACGTGGTTACCAAAGAACTTGCGGCAATAAAATCCGAACTTTCAACAGTGCCGATTGATCAGGCTCCCGACGTCATTTGGGCTGATAACACCTGGACAGGCGATCTCGCAGCCGCTGCTTTGATCGTGCCGTTGACACTCTCACCGGCAAAGAAAGCTTTGTTCGCCCCCAACGTCCTCTCGGGTTTTCAGTTTGGGTTCGACTACTACGGGATCCCCGTGCAGTACGAAACCTGGGCCCTGTTGACCAATGCTTCACTGGCACCTAAACCACCGGTGTCATTTGCGAAGTTGTCCACTAAAGCCTTGGCCCTTAAGGCGGCTGGCCGTGCCGATGTCGGCCTTGCCGTGGGTCAAGGGGTAAAGGGCAACGCTTACTTCACCTACCCATTGTTTTCAGGTCTAGGTGGTTATGTATTCGGCAAGGACACTTCTGGCAGCCTGAACCCATTCGACGTTGGAGTTTACAACTCGGTTTTCCGCAAGAACACGAAAATTATTGATGACTGGAACAGCACCGGGTTGATTAATTCTTCGGTTGATGTGGTGGCTGCTGAAGCAGCGTTCAAAGCGGGCCGTGCGCCTTTTTGGATAACCGGGCCGTGGAGTGCTTCGACATTGCAGGCCCTGAAATTTAAGTACTTCATATCACCGGTGCCCCGAATCGATGCCAATTTGGCCATGGCACCGCTACTTGGTATCAAAGGCTTCATGGCAACCTCGTATGCGGAAGCCCACGGGTTGGGAGATGTAGTGCCGGGCCTGGTTGTCAAGAAACTCAGTAGTTCAACCTTCCAGTCAAATATGGCTGCGATATCGCTGCGCGCCCCAGCGAATAAGAAATCGACGTATAGCACTTCAATTGGCGGCCGGTTGGCGCAAGCATTCGGCACCGCTGGTGTTGATGGGGTGCCGATGCCTAATATCCCGCAGGCATCGTCAGTCTGGGGCCCGCTGAGCACCGCATGGGCGAAATCCACCAGTGGTTCAGAGGCGACACCCGCGAAGAAGGCATTTTCGGCGGCGCAGGATGAAATACAAAAGGCAATTGGCTAATTGATCCGGCCGGCTACTTCAAGCTCCCTGCGTGATACGGCGACCCGCATCACCAACCAAGTTATGAAAGCTATGGAAATTAACAGGATGCCAATTCGCGATTGCGTGTTCCCGTTTCTAATTTGATACAGGCCGTCAAGCATCGCCGCCGCTGCCAACGCGGCCTGAGCCCAGGTTAGATTGACCAGACGGTTATTAATAAGCACCTCGAGCAGTGTTAAACCAAGGAGTAACAGTCCAATCGCCACTGCGAATACGCCAGCATTGGCCGCCTCCGTCGTTCCCGGGTCACTAGAGGCGAAGATTGCCATCTCATCTGCTGCCGCTGTCACTCCCAATATGAGGATGAAATGCGCAAAAATGATGCCTATTAACAATCTAGGGTGCGCGGGCTTCCGCTTGCTGAATACACCCTCGAAATACGCTGTCGCCAGTGCCAAGTCAAAAATCACTATCAGGAAGAAGAATCGGTAGTCAGAACCTGCCGTGGTATTAGTTAGCACGCCTACAATATGGATCAAACTTTCGCCGATTGCGATCAAGAAAAGTAATCCGAGTCTCTCGCGAAGGTGATCAGGGTGTAGCGGAAAGTCTTGACTCACGTTACGAAGGAATGAAAACAGGATTGGTGCCATGGTGACTAAAAGTGCCAAAGCAAACACATAAAGGAGCGCTTCTTTTGAAAGTAGTACTCCCGCGAAACAAATGAAGGCACCAAGAGCAGTGCTGATTATTGAGACTTTGAGCCCCTGGACAGGTATTCCAATTTGAATTCTCGCTAGCGCGTACATCCCTCCGATTGTGAGGAACACGAATCCCAAACTTATTAGGCCGCCCCGCCAGTCGATCGCGCTACCTTCGCCCACGGAAATCGCTGTGAGCAGGATTCCTGACATTTGCAAGAGAAGCAGTATTCGATAAATGATGCCATCGATGGCGAACCTATTGTGGATTAGCGTAGTTAGTAGCCATACGCTGAATAGGGCGGCAAGTGCAAGTAGCGAAAAGTACGCGGTTTCGAGGCTTGGGTGCTCGATGAACGCGTCGTTGGACACTCCAAGTGCAGCAACCACCGCTAGGTCATAGAAAAGTTCGAGCCAACCGGCCTTTCGGTCTTCACCAGGCTTTATTGCAGATCTGGTAAACATATTTACTGTTCCGAGAATCTAGCGTCGGTTCGCATGTGTTGAGGCTACATCTGCCAGCACATAGTCCAGTAATTTACGTCCATGATCGGAAGCGGTAGCGATATCAGCCGCGTGGATATCGACATTGTGTAACGACTGCAATCGAAGTGCATCCTCGTCTAAATGTTGATTCGGAAAAACGCCCGCGAAAGCGAATCCGAGTAGGGCTAGATCGGCGTCGAGAATAATCTCAGTGGCAGGGTCATTAAGTGGCAAGTCTAGGTAAACGGCATCGCGGCCGGCGTTAGTCACGAGATCGTCGCGGGCTTGCAACACCACCTTACGCAGATCACGGCCAGGTTTACGGGCGGTGATAATTGCGAGGTTGTGGTCGTCTTTGTGCGAAACAACTATTCCAGTTGATTCGCTGATTTCACGCGCGTGTGAGGGACTGGCTTTCATGACCCTGCCGCGTATTCCAGTAGTGTTCACAATGTCTTCGATGATTGCTCGGTGGCGTGTTGGTGTGTAAATCGGTCGATCGTGGCCCTCGTTTTCTTTCAAATAAAAAAGGGCGACGGATTCACGTCGAGGCCCCGTCGCTAGAGCCGCATTGTTGCTAACTGAGTCTGGTATCCACCCGAGTAAGAAACCAGTTTCATGGGCTCCAAGATCAACATTGGCCTTCTGGCTGTATGGGTGTGCCGCTGTTGCCTCACTGAAAATCCCCAACACGCCCTGGCCCTTAGCCCAAAGCGCCGCGTACTGCTTCATGGCAGTAAAAAGGTGGTGGCCGCGAGCGGCCTCGGTGACAACCGCTACCCCTGCGTGCAGGACGGGTGCATCGGGGTCCTCGCGCATTAGCGCCATATGACCAGCAACGGTGCCATCAGGAAGCACCCCAATAGTGCTTATCAGCGAGCCGGCTTTTATACGGCTCGCAATCTCATCGGGCTGATACACCCAGTCAGCATCGTAAGAAGTACCGTAAGCATCGGTCACTAGGTCAGTGAGGATGTGCGACTCGTCGGCACGCAAGAAGCGAATTGTCACATCGTCCATTTTTATATTATGCCGGCTTAACTAGGCGCCGGTGCTCAGGACAGTGTCGATGAGTGTGGCCAAGTCAAGATCGAGCTCGGTTAGGCACCCGGTGCTGTGCGTGATCAGCGCTATCCGCAAAGTCCGCCACCGGATATCGATATCCGGGTGATGGTCGAGCGACTCTGCCGCGCCCGCTATGGCAACAACCCAGTCGATGGCGATCGCATAAGTGGGGGCCTTAATCTCACGGGTCAG